>NZ_CP021249.1 GCF_017309955.1 Novosphingobium sp. KA1
ACATGATTGCTAACATTTCCGTCAACAACACAGGAGAGCGACCATGCAGACGGCAAGCGTCCCGGCGGGAATCGCCGAACGGCGGACACGCGCCTGGGCACCGTACATCGACGCCAAGCTCGGCTTCCGTAACCACTGGTATCCCGTCCGCCTGTCCGCTGAGGTCGCCGAGGCGAGCCCGGTGCCGGTCCAGCTGCTGGGCGAGAAGGTGCTGCTCAACCGGGTCGACGGCGTCGTCCACGCCATCGCCGACCGCTGCCTGCACCGAGGCGTGACCCTGTCGGACAAGGTCGAGTGCTACTCCAAGGCCACGATCTCCTGCTGGTATCACGGCTGGACCTACCGCTGGGACAACGGGAAGCTCGTCGACATCCTCACCAACCCGACGAGCGTCCAGATCGGTCGGCACGCGCTCAAGACCTACCCGGTGCGCGAGGAGAAGGGGCTGGTCTTCCTGTTCGTCGGCGATCAGGAACCGCACGACCTGGCGGAGGACGTGCCCCCGGGCTTCCTCGATGCCGACCTGGCCGTCCACGGGCAGCACCGGGTGGTCGACGCCAACTGGCGCATGGGTGTCGAGAATGGCTTCGACGCGGGCCACGTCTTCATCCACAAGTCGTCCATCCTGCTCGACGGGAACGATATCGCGCTCCCGCTGGGCTTCGCGCCCGGCGATCCCGAACAGCTGACGCGGTCGGTCACCGGCGAGGGGGCGCCCAAGGGCGTGTTCGACCTCCTCGGCGAGCACAGCGTGCCGATCTTCGAGGCGACGATCGAGGGCCAGCCGGCGATCCAAGGTCACATGGGCAGCAAGATGGTCGCGATCAGCATCTCGGTCTGGCTGCCCGGCGTGCTGAAGGTCGACCCGTTCCCCGACCCCACGCTCACCCAGTTCGAGTGGTACGTGCCGATCGACGAGGGGCACCACCTCTACCTCCAGATGCTCGGCCGCCGAGTCGGCTCGGAGGAGGAGGCGCGGTCGTTCGAGGCCGAGTTCCGCGAGAAGTGGGTCGAGCTTGCGCTGAACGGGTTCAACGACGACGACATCCTCGCGCGCCGGTCGATGGAGCCGTTCTACGCCGACGACCGCGGCTGGCGCGAGGAGGTGCTGTTCGAGTCGGACCGCGCGATCATCGAGTGGCGGCGGCTCGCCAGCCAGTACAACCGCGGCATCCAGACGAGGGACGTCCGATGACCGGCGTCGACAGCTACCGGGTGAACCAGCTCGTCCAGGAGCTGTTCGCGGACCCGGCCAACCTGGAGGCGTTCGCGAACGACCGCGAAGCGCTCTACGACCGCTACGGCCTGTCGCGCGAACAGCGGGCGGCGATCGACGCCGGCGGGCAGGAGGCCCTGACCGGGGCGGGTCTCCACCCGGTGCTCCAGATGCACCACTTCATGGCGACGAACCCGGCCGCGCCCGACTTCGTGTCGATCAAGGCCTACCGCGGACTGGTGAAGGGTCATGGCTGAGCTCGTCGGCGCCTTCGCGACATCCCACGTCCTTTTCGGCTCGCCCGTGGGCGACGACCAGGCGCTGCGCGTCGTGGACGGGATGAACGAGATCGGACGGCGCGTGCGCGCGCTTGATCCCGACCTCCTCGTCGTGGTCGGATCCGACCACCTCTTCAACATCACGACCAAGCTGCAGCCGCCGTTCACCGTCGGCGTCTCGGATACCTTCACACCCTTCGGGGACATGGACATCGAACGCCGGCCGTTCCCCGGGCACCGCGCGTTCGCCCAGGCCCTCTGCCGCCGCGCGGCCGACAGCTTCGACCTGGCACAGGCGGAAGAGCTTCGCCCGGACCACGGCGTCATGGTGCCCCTGATGTTTGTCAACCCCGAAGGCACGACGCCCGTGGTGCCGCTGCTGGTCAACACGAACATGGATCCGGCGCCGTCGCCCGCGCGCTGCGCGGCGCTCGGCGAGGTCGTGGCGCGGACCGTGGCCGAGGACCTGCCGGCCGAAGTCCGCGTAGTGGCGCTGGCGACCGGTGGCCTCAGCCACTGGATCAACCTACCCCGCCACGGCGAGGTCAACGCGGCGTTCGACGAGCGCGTCATCGAGGCCCTCGCCTCTGGTGACCTCGGCGACCTGTCCGGCATGGGCGTGCCCGAGCTGCTCGACCAGGCGGGCAACGGCGGCCTCGAGATCGTGAACTGGATCATGGTGGCGGCGATGGCGGCCGGCCGCGGCTGGCGCGGCGAGCGGATCTACTACGAGCCGATGCCGCAGTGGATGACGGGGATGGGCGGCATGGCGTTCCGCTAGCCGCGCGGCGTCCGGCTCGGGCGCGAGGCCAACGAGGATTGGAGGTTCTGATGCAGACGGTTCAGGAGGCCGGCCGGCGGGCCGACGCCGGCGGGATAGACACGTTCTACCTCGAGGAGGGGGCCGGACCCCCGATCGTGCTCATCCACGGCGGCGGTGCCGGCGCGGACAGCTGGGGCAACTGGCGCAACGTCATCCCCCACCTCTCGAGTGATCGCCGGGTGATCGCGGTCGACATGGTCGGCTTCGGCCACACCGCCAAGCCGAACGGCGACTTCGTCTACTCGCAGCCGGCGCGCGTGCGGCACATGATCGCGTTCCTGGACGCGCTCGACGTCGGTCCGGCGACGCTGGTGGGCAACTCCATGGGCGGCGCGACGGCGATCGGCGTCGCGGTCGAGCGTCCCGATCTCGTCTCCAAGCTCATCCTCATGGGGAGCGCCGGCCTGGTCACGCGCATCGATCCCGCGCTGGCACCGATCCTGAAGTACGACTTCACGCGCGAAGGCATGGTGCGGCTCGTGCGGGCGCTGACGACCGACAGCTTCCGAATCGACGACGAGATGATCGACTACCGATACGAACTCTCCGTCCAGGACGACACGCGGCGCGCATACTCCGCCACGATGGCGTGGATCGCCGAGCAGGGCGGCCTCTTCTGGGAGGAGGACTACATCCGCCGGATCAGCGTGCCCACGCTGGTCGTGAACGGCAAGTGCGACAAGGTCGTGCCGGTCGGCCAGGCGTATCGCTTCCTGGAGCTCATCGACAACAGCTGGGGCTACCTGATCCCGGACTGCGGGCACTGGGCGATGATCGAGCACCCCGACGACTTCGCGCGCATCACGAGGAGCTTCGCCGATGCGTGACGGTCCGCCCCCGTGCCGCCGTGCGGCCGGCCGGCACGCCCCGCGAGGCTGATCGTGTCGGAGACCATCCGGCTCCGCTTCGTGGCTGCAGACGGCGCGGCGAGGGAGGTCGACGTGCCGCCGACGGGTTCGCTGATGGAGGCGGCGGTCCGCAACGGCGTCGACGGCATCGTTGCGCAGTGCGGGGGCGCCTGCGCCTGCGCGACATGCCACGTCATTGTCCCGGTGGACTGGTTCTCCAGGCTGCCCCCGCCCGACGAGGCCGAGACCGACATGCTCGAGTGCGTGGAGGAGCCGCGGCCGACTTCGCGCCTGTCGTGCCAGATCCGCCTCTCCGCTGCGCTCGACGGACTCGCCGTGAACCTGCCCGCCAGTCAGCTCTGAGGCCGGGCTCGGAGGGCCCCGAGCCGCCCGCCGCGCCGTCGGGATCCCTGGTCGGGATGCTCCCGTCGTCCGATCGGGCGGGTGGAGTGGGCGAGGGCGGGTTCCCCGCCGGCCGCGGCGCGTCCCCGCCGACGCGCCGTCAGGCGATGGACGAGGACGGCAGCTGGTCCGACAGCGCGGCCGTGTGGCGCACGTGGGCGCGCATCGCCTCCTCCGCGCGTTCGGGCTCGCCCGCGACGATCGCCTCGAGGATGGCGATGTGCTCGTCGCGCGAGGAGCGCCACACCGCCGGGGAGACGATCCGGAAGAACACCAAGCGCATGTCGGGCAGGTCCAGCAGTCCGAGCACCCGGCCGAGCGTGACCGCGTCGGCGGCCTCGACGATGGACCGGTGCAGCCTCTCGTTCGCCTGTATCAGGACCTGCGGGTTCTGGTCCGTGTCGCGTTCGCGCTCCTCGCGGAGGAGTTCGTGCATCACGTCGGACGGGCCACGCGTCGCCACGTTGGCGGCCGCCCGCCTCGCCGCGAGTCCCTCCAGGAGCTCGCGCACCTCGAAGATCTCGAGCAGCATCGCTCTCGAGGCGCGCGAGACCACGGCGCCCTTGTTGCGCTCGAGGGTGACGAGGCCATCGACGGAGAGGAGACGCAGCGCCTCGCGGACCGGGCCGCGGCCCAGCTGGAGCAGCCGCGCAAGATCGCCCTCCACGAGGCGGTGGCCCGGGGCGAACTCGCCGTTCCGCACCCCCTCCCTGATGAGGTCGGCGGCGCGCTGCGCGAGAGATTGATCCGATCGGGCCCCCAAGTCTTCTCCTTCCCAACTATCCCGCCGGGTTCCGGCCGGCTCGATCTCGGGTTATCAGAGGGCATAGCGTGGAAAGTACGCTAAACAACGCTAAGCGAGAACGCATGGCGAACGCTCGATGCGAACGGACGGGCGCTTAATCAGGCGGGCCGTTCGATTCCCATCCTACGCATTTCGCGATAAATGGTCGATCGGCCGATGCCGAGTTGCCGCGCTGCTTCGGTAGGCGAGATACGAGCTTCGACCAGCTTGATGGCCGCATCCACTTTGGACATGTCCAGCGGCTGACGGCCAGGCTGTTTGCCCTTAGCACGGGCGGCGGCAATACCATCTCTGGTTCGCTCAGAAATCAGCCGTCGCTCAAAATGGGCGATGGCCCCAAACACATGGAAGATGAGCTCGCCGGCAGCTGACGAAGTGTCGATCTTTTCTTCAAGGCTCAGGAGCGCGATGCCCTGACCGCGTAGCGTCTCAACCGTGGTGAGAAGTTCGGCAAGCGAGCGCCCAAGCCGATCGAGGCGGACCACCGCCAGCGTGTCACCCTTGCGGGCATAGGCGATTAGCTCAGCCAGACCGGGCCGTTCCATGCTCTTACCTGAAATGACATCGGTGAAGATTTTGATGGCGCCAGCCTTCTCCAGACGCATGGTCTGGCCCGCAACGTCCTGATCGCCGGTGCTGACGCGGGCATAGCCCAGAATATCACCCATGCCGCACGTCTCCCAAACGGTCGTTCTGTGGACGATCTGAAGGGCGATCGCTTCGCCCCATCCATATCCGTCCACATACTATGTCTCTTTACTCATGGCTGTCCATAGGCCCAGATGACCTTTTGTGGACGGGAATCGGAATGACGAAGCGTAAGCATCAACTCCTGACCGAGAGCGAACGCGATCAGATCCTCGCCATCCCGAGCGAGCGCGACCATCTAGCCCGGCTCTACACCTTCGAGCCTTCGGACATCGAGATCATCGGCGCACGACGGGAGCGACGGAACCAGTTGGGTGTCGCGCTGCAACTCGCGCTCTTGCGGCACCCGGGCATCACACTGGCGCAGTTGATACAGGACAAGGGAGCGATACCCCATGATCTCGCCGCCTTCGTCGCGGAACAACTTGGTCTACACGTAACCGACCTGGCCAACTATGCAGCGCGGGATCAGACGATGACGGACCATGCCCGCGAGCTGGCGATGCGAGCGGGCCTTCGTGGACCAACCCGCGCCGACATTCCCTTCATGATCGAAGCGGCCGCGAAAACGGCATGGGCGACCGACAAGGGGATGACGATAGCGATCGGCGTTGTCACCGCCCTTCGCGAGGCCCGGATTCTACTGCCGTCCATCTCCACCATCGAACGCGCCAGTAGTGCGGGACGCGCGCGTGCCCGCAAGCAGGCTGCCTACGCCCTGATCGCTGATCTTAGCGCCGAACAGGTCCACGCCCTCGACCAGGTCTTTGACGACGCCGGCGGCATGAGCCAACTCGCTTCGCTCAAGACCATTCCCGTTGCGGCCAGGCCCGATCACATCCGCCAGATTCTCGACCGCCTGCGGCAAGTGCGGAAGATCGGCATCTCCCCGGACGTGGCTGGCCGCATCCATGCCGACCGATTTCGGCAATATGTCAGGGAAGGCCGCGCTTCGCCTGCCTATATGGCCCAGTCGGCCCGAAGCTGCGATTTTGGCCATGTTGAAGAACAAAGATTGAACATGGCGATCTACCAGGCTCGCTCTTGTCCTCCAATCTCGTAAACATCGGTCTCGATCGAGCACCTGTAGCTCTCTGCGATGTTGAACATCTCTGTCTGGAGAGATGCGATCTCATCATCGAGGCTGACGCCATCGGCACCCTGATCATAGGCGACGGTCAGCGTGTAATCGCAGTTCCCGGTCTTTTGCATCTGGTAATCCCGCTCCAGCATCGCCTCAATGCGCTCGCGAGCGGGCTTTCTGCCACGACCATGCTTGTTGAAGTTCTCGATGGTCAGATGCAGGGCGATGGTGACAGAAGGCGGCTTTTCCGGCAGCCCGATCCTTGAAGGAATGACGTCAAGCGCCCGATAGACGGTCATTCTTGAGATCTTGAGGTCGCGCGCGACGCTGGCCTTGCTCGCGCCGGCGGTGATCCGGCGTCGGATTTCATCGTCATCGATGTTTTTCTTCCGGCCTTTGTAGACGCCTTCGGCGCGCGCCGCCTCGATCCCGGCGCGCTGCCGGTCCTTGATGAACGTCAGTTCCATGTCCGCGACCATGCCCAGAATGGTGGACTTGTAACGGTTTTGCGCCGGTCCCCTATCTCATTATGCCACCTTGGCCTCAAAGGCGAGTGGGCTGATCCCGCCCAGATATGAATGGCGCCGCCGTGAGTTGTAGAAGCCATTGATGTACTGAAAGATGGCGGCCTCTGCTTGCCGCCGGGTTGGCCAGCTCTGCCGCCAGATCATTTCCGCCTTCAGGGATTTGAAGAATGTCTCGACGGCGGAGTTGTCGTAACAATTGCCTTTGCCGCTCATGGATGGACGCAGGCCGTAGGCCTGCAGCTTCTTTTGGTAGTCATAGGAGCAATATTGGCTGCCGCGATCGGAATGAAAAATGCAGCCATGCGGCGGATTGCGCAGGCGCACCGCCATATCCAATGCCCGGATGGCCAGATCCTTCTTCATCCTATCGCTGACAGCCCAGCCAACGACACGGCGGCTGTGCAGGTCGAGGATGACGGCAAGGTAGAGCCAGCCTTCCGATGTCCAGACATAGGTGATGTCGCCAGCCCATTTGCAATTTGGCGCATCGGCGGCAAAGTCGCCATCCAACCAGTTCGCTGCGACACCCAGGCGATGGTGGCTGTCCGTCGTCACCTTGTGTTTGCGTGTGCGGACCGGCTTGATCCCGTTGATCCGCATGAGGCGGCCGACCCGACGCTCACCAACATCAAGGCCCGCCTCCTTGAGTTCCATCGTCATCCTCGGACGACCGTAGCTGCCAAGGCTCAGGCTATATTGTTCCCGAATATGGGCCAGCACCCTCATGTCTGTCCGCTCCCGATGACTTACTGGACGCGAGCGCCAGGAACGATAACCGCGCTCGCTCACCTGAAGGACACGGCACATCAGCTCCACCGGCCACCGATGCCGCCAGCTGTGCACAAAGGCGAACCTCACGGCCTTTGGCTCGCGAAGAACTGAGTCGCCTTTTTTAGGATTTCCCTCTCCTCCCGAAGCACGCGGTTCTCAAGGCGAAGCCGTTCATTCTCTCGTGCCAGATCTGCCTGCGGCGCTGCCACCAGGTCCGATGGACGATAATGCGAAACCCATTTGTTCAGCGTCGACTTGCCGACACCCAAATCTGACGCGACGCGTCCGCGCGACAACCCGCTGGTCAGCGCAATGCGCACAGCCTCCTGCTTGAACTCTTCACTATGCTTCATCATCTCGTCGGTCTCCTTGAACGAGCCTTAAACTCTCAAGTGACCGGCACAAAACCGTTACAAGTCCATGGTGATCACCATCCGCCCCATGCTTCCGGCCGTCGTCACCTCCGGCTCAAGCACCCGCAATGAGGCTCCCTTCTGGTCGAGTTCATGAACCAGATTGAGAACATCGCGTGTGGAGCGACCGAGCCGATCGAGACGCAGGACGACGAGTTCGTCATCGGCGCGCAGGAACTGCATGATCGTCTCAAGCTCCGTGCGTCCAGTGCGCGATGCGCCCGAGCCTGTTTCGGAGCGGAGGATTTCACAGCCCGCTGCCTTCAACCGGGCAACCTGGATGTCGAGATCCTGGTCGATGGTGCTGACGCGGGCGTAGCCGACGCGGGTCATGGGCAAATCCGTCACATTAGGGTGGCTTTGCCCTCGTACAGTAACATTGGTGACGGAACCACCCTTTTGTGACATGTCGTATATGTCACTTCCGATCGTCACGTTCGGGTGCACCCAAATGGTGCGAGCGGAAAGGCCCCGGTCAGGCAGCAAGCCGCCCAAAATCGATCCGGCTATTCAGATCGAGGTCGAAGCGGCCATAAGGATTGACGTGGCTGTAAATCAGCGGTGTGAGGCCGCGATAATCATCCGGCGTCATCCGGCCCGTCCATTTCGGTTCCACCAGCACGCTCTGAAGCATTCGGGTGTTCACATAGACAAGCGACGCTTGCAGCAAATGTAGCGCCAGGACCGAGAGCTGCTGCTCATCGATGCGGTTAGTGGCGATCTCGCCGCCCTTGCCGAAGAAAACGAACCCATTGGCACTGTTCCAGTTTTCAACGACATTCAGGCCTTCATGAATTTCGCGGCGGAAGGACTCCTCGCGCAGATACCGGCACAGGAAGATCGTCTTGACCGCGCGGCCCAGCTCACTCAACGCCTTGTAGGTCGGGTGCATCACCTCGGAGCGGCTAAACCGGCGCAGGATCGCCTCCGGGTCGGCGGTTTTTGTCTGCATCGCGGCTGCATATTTGACCATCTCGTCATATTGCTGCTCGATCTCATCCCAGTTGATCGGACTGGAGAGGATCGGCTGCAAGTGGGGAAGCCGCGTTCGCATGCCGACATCGGGAAGAGCCAGCTTCTGGCGAGCGATCGCTTTCAGGCGGGGTGCAAGCTCAAATCCGAGAAGCCGGCAAAATGCAAAGCCAACCGCGCTTTGGCCATGACTATCAACATATTGTCGCTGGATTTCCATGTCGGTGCAATGGCGCAGCACGCCCTCGATCATGGAGGCGACCTCGGAGGAAGAGCAGCGCTTGAGCTGGGAATAGACGCATGTCGCGCGTCGTTCGACATGCCAGTAGATCATGACGCCCCGTCCACCATAAACGCGCATGCCATTCCGTCATCAGGTTGCGATCCCAGGCTCCGAACTTTGTGGAATCTGACGCACAGGCCGTGCCGGCGTCCCCCCAGACTGCAGCATTGCGGATTGCCAGGGTCGCATTCGCAACCCTGGCACACGCCTCCTTGAGCGCCGCGGCATGAACGAAGCGGCGATGGACATGCAGCAGCTCTTCATAGCTGACATCGGGGGTGGCGCCGGCGATCCGCTTGAGCCCGGCATTCGTTCCCAGGCCGTAGAGGCATAGCAGGAGACGTTGATCCAGCGCGGTTTTCGGCAGTGCAACACGCGAGGCCGATGTTTCGAACGCTTCGAGAAGTCCCGTATCAAGGGCAGCCTCCTTCAGTACGTCGAGCAGCCCGGTCATCGGCCAGCGTTGGCCGATCTCGGTCTTGATCGAGGCGAGACCCCTGGGTTCGGGCAAGGGTTTGAACGGGGTGAGAGATATACGGTTCTCGCCGCGCCACAGCAGCCGAACCTTGTCGTTCCGGGGAATATTGGCATTGAGGAGCAACAGTTCCTGAGCAAGCTCTTCCCGGATGGCGCTTGAAAATGCACGCGCATCCGCCGTCAGGTTCAATCCTGTGTAATATGCTTCTCGCCGCGCATCGAAGTCCTTGGGAAGATCGTCATCGGGATTGCGGTATCGGTCCGCCCCGACAACCCAGATTTCCTTAGAACGGATGCGATCGCGCAGTTGCGCGAGGACACAAAGCTCATAACTGATCCGGTTTACGCGCCCCTCTTCATCAATGACGGAACTGCGCCATCTCGCCGGAATGACCTCGTCGACCGGCACTGCGTGCGGCGGCACGTAGCGGCATCCATCATCCACTTTGCTTCTGATCCAGTCCAGGGCCGCCAGCACCGGACGCCACACGGCGTTGTTCGACCGGAACTCCAGTGCCGAAAGCAGGCTTGGCAGCATACGGCGATAATGATTGGCCCATGACCTCCGCATCACCTTGTAGATCCGCCGATCCAAGGCGCCCTTTGCCTGGCTTTCCTTGATGATCGCCGCCAGTTTGTCCTTGCCGGCGATTGGGAAAATGACATCGCAGATGCGCCCGGATGGATCGTCGATCGAAGCGCTGGCAATCTCGACCAGGAGTCGCTCCTTGCCATAGACCCGCTCGATGTCTTTCGCGATATCGCCCACCACCTTGCGTTTCGAGCGCGATCCGATCTTATGGACCGTCTCGATCAGCAGGTCGACCATCGCATCCGTAAGCTGAGCTTCCCGCGCCATCAGATAAACGGCATAGAGCCCGAGCTGGCGCGCCGGTACATGCCGGCGCATCTCCGAGGCTTTCTCGCCGGCAACCCGGCGAACGATCTGATCGACCCATGCCTTGCCCGTGACCGATAGGAAATCTCGGGGAAGAGCAAGCCGTTGGATAAAGGCGAGTTTGGCGGTCACGCCAAGAATGTTTTCGAGCGTCGCCTGACCTGCATCCCCCTTCATCGTGTTGAAGCCGGTCGGGCCATCGGGATCGGCGAGCGAGGCTTCCAGCAAGGCGACCGCATCCGGCGCAAGCCGATCGCGGACTCGGGCCAACAGGGCCTCCAGATAGAGGTGTCGTTGCGAACGGACGAGGCGTTCCAGCTCCTTGCGCGACGGCCCATAGATACGGCGGTCGCGGCACCACAGGAAAACATGCTCGAGCATGGCATTGATCGGCTGCCCGCCCGCACAAAGATCGTCGGAAATCCACCTCGACAACGCCCTGCGATCCGTCTGCGTCATACGGCGGAACCCGAGATGCCGCAAAATCTCCGCGCAATGCCGGCGGGCGGTGCGCCCGGAAAAATCATAGTGGTTCACGGATTTGGCATCGAGACCAAGTTGCTCCGCCAGATACAAGACACCGTCGGAGGGTATCGACGCATGATCCGGCACAAAGAAGCCATGCCCGGCGAAAAATCTAAGCTGAACCGCCAATCCCAGTCGTGCCGTCTCCGCTTTGCCGGTCACGAACGCGATGTCCGAAAAACTCAGGCTCCAGGAGCCGATCAGATCCCCACTCGAAACGCCAAGGCTCATAACGCCGCTCCCTTATCGGAGCGGAACGTCGTTCCTCGCATGGGCGATCGTCAACAACAACCAGCCCGTTCCCGACGTGTTCTCCAAGATGACCAAAATCGCAGCTTCGGGCCGACTGGGCCGTATAGGTGAGATCGCCACCGAACTCGACTTCGCCGCCGGCAACCGACCAAGGCGTGATCCATTGAGGGGTGACTACACGAAAGTGAGTTTTACGTACGCTAAGGGCGAGCAAACGGGGAACATCAGGTTTGGTTGTTCGCGGTGGTCTGTTCGAGCGCCTTGTAGAGGGCGGTCTTTCCAATCTTTAGGCGCGCAGCGGCCTCGCGCACGGTTAGACCTGCCGCGATGTGCGGCTGCGCCTTACTTAGTTTGTCGGGTGTGACGACGGGGCGACGACCGCCCTTGCTGCCTCGCTCGCGCGCGGCGCACAGGCCTGCCTGGGTGCGCTCGCGGATCAGGTCGCCTTCGAACTGCGCGCGCGAGCCGAAGATGTTGAAGACACGTTCGCACCCCGCCCGCTCCAATGCATCGTGCTGGAGCGAAAGCTTCTGGTCGGGGGTAGAGACCCGCGCATAGCCGATCAGCGCCATGAGCTGCTCGATAGTGTCCGTTTTACCATCATCATGTGATCTTGTCCGAATCGCCATCGAAGGTCCAGAGTTGACGGACACAATCCGGGTGGCCGTTCAACGGACGTCTTACGGACAGCGACATGGAGGGGTTCGCCCTTGGCCAGAAGACACCTGCTGACCCGCGAGATGCTTGCTGAGCATTTTGATCCCTCGCTTGATGAACGTGAGATTGCGCGCCACTTCACCTTGACCCGCGACGACCTCGAATTGATCGCATCCCGGCGAGGCGACGCCACCCGTCTCGGCTATGCCATGCTGCTCCTGTATCTCCGCTGGCCCGGGCGCGTGCTGGAAGCTGGCGAAGCACCACCCATGCCTATTCTGGCGTTCGTGGCCCGTCAGTTGAATGTTTCGCCGGCGGCATGGCGCGACTATGCCCGGCGCGACGAGACGCGGCGCACGCACCTTGCCGACCTGTCGCGACGCTTCGGTCATGGCGCTTTTGGCCGTGCGGATTTTCACACGTTGGTCGCTTTCGCCATGCCGATCGCGCAGACCGTCACCCAGCCCTCCCGGCTTGCCGGCATCATCATGGACGAAATGCGGCGCCGGCGATTGCTGCTGCCGCCGGTGACGATCATCGAGGCGATCGTGCGGCGAGCGCGGCAGCAGGCCGGGGATATGATCCATGACGTGCTCGCGGGGGATCTCGGCGAACCCGAACGCACACGGCTCGACGCCCTGTTGTCGCGGCGCGACGACAAGAGCGCGACCTGGCTCTCATGGCTGCGCAACCCACCCTTGTCGCCTGCGCCACGCAATATCCTGCGCCTGATCGAACGGCTCGACCATGTTCGTACATTGGGAATTGCGGCCTCGCGTGCCGCGACGATCCCGCAGGCGGCGTTCGATCGGATCGCAGACGAAGCGGCGCGTATCACGCCGCAGCATCTTGCGGAACTTCCCGACAAGCGCCGCCATGCGATCCTTGCCGCTGCCGGCATCCGACTTGAGGAAAGCCTGACCGATGCGGTTCTCACGATGATGGACAAGTTCCTGGGGAGCATGATGCGCCGGGCCGAGAACCGGACCAAAGAAAAGGCCATCGGTACGATCCGTTCGCTTCAGGCGCAGCTTCGCCTGATCACCGGCTCATGCCGGACCTTACTCGACGCGCGGGCGCGGGGCGTCGATTCTCTTGCTGCCATCGGTTCAATCGACTGGGAAAGGCTGGGAACGGCGGTCGTGAACGCCGAGCTACTGATCGCGCCGGAAACGATCGACCGCACGGCCGAACTGATCGAGCGACAGCGCTCGCTGCGCTCCGTGATCGGGCCGTTCCTCAACGCTTTCGAGTTTCGCGGTGCCGGCGCGGTGCAAGGGCTGCTCGATGCTGCCCGCCTCGTGGCCGATATTTATCGCACCGGACGCCGCCGCTTCCCCGACAAACCGCCGCTTCGCTTCGTGCCACCGTCATGGCGGCCGTTCGTGCTGCGCGACGGTGAGGTCGTCCGCGCGGCCTATGAGCTGTGCGTGCTGACCCAACTGCGTGACCGATTGCGCGGTGGGGACATATGGGTGGCAGAAAGTCGCCAGTATCGCGCCTTCGACAGCTACCTTCTGCCGCCTGCCACCTTCGAAGCGATGCGCGCGCGAGGACCGCTGCCGCTGGCGATCGAGACCGATTTCGATAAATTCATCGCTGGACGCCGTGCCAGCCTCGACACCGCACTCGAGCGAGTGACGATCCTCGCCCGGCAGGGAGAGCTGCCCCAGGTGCGCCTTGACGGCAACGGCCTCGTTATATCCCCGCTCAAGGCGATCACACCGCCCGATGCAGAAGATATGCGCCGCGTCGCCTATGATCGACTGCCGCGCGTGAAGATCACCGATCTCCTGCTTGAGGTCGATAGCTGGACCGGCTTTTCCGAATGCTTCACCCATCGCCGCTCGGGTCGCGTGGCGGATGATCGAAACGCGCTCCTGACAGTGATCCTGGCCGACGGCATCAATCTCGGGCTGACTCGCATGGCCGAGACCTGTCAGGGCGCGACCCTGCGCCAGCTCGCCCATCTCCACGACTGGCACATCAGTGAAGCCGCCTATGGCGAGGCCTTGGGACGGTTGATCGACGTCCACCGCACCGTGCCGCTGTCCGCGCTGTGGGGCGACGGCACCACCTCTTCGAGCGACGGCCAGCTCTTCCATTCGGGCGGGCGCGGCGCCTCGATCGGCGACATCAATGCCCGTAACGGCAATGAGCCGGGTGTCAGCTTCTACACCCATGTGTCAGACCAATATGATCCGTTCGCGAGCCGCGTGATCGCTGCGACCGCCGGTGAGGCTCCCTATGTCCTTGACGGGCTGCTTTACCATGCCACTGGCCTGTCGATCGAGGAGCATTACACCGATACAGGCGGCGCCTCCGATCATGTGTTCGGCCTCATGCCCTTCTTCGGCTACCGCTTCGCGCCCCGCTTGCGCGACCTGAAGGACCGGCGCCTGCATCTTTTGCCCGGGCAGGAAGCGGGGCCGCTGCTGGCCGGCATGACCGGAGATGCGGTCGCCATCGGGCATGTCGCCGACCATTGGGACGAACTGCTGCGCCTCACCACCTCGATCCGCAGCGGCACCACCACCGCTTCGGCTATACTACGCAGACTGTCCGCCTATCCGCGCCAGAACGGACTGGCTCTGGCCCTGCGCGAGGTCGGACGGGTCGAGCGTTCGATCTTTATGCTCGACTGGCTGCGCGATCTCGACCTGCGCCGTCGCACCCAGGCTGGGCTTAACAAGGGCGAGGCCCGCAACGCGCTTGCCCGCGCGCTCTTCTTCAACCAGCTCGGCGAATTGCGCGACCGGCGGTTCGAGAACCAGGCCTATCGCGCCTCCGGCCTCAATCTGCTCGTGGCCGCCATCATCCTGTGGAACACCCGCTATCTCGAACAGGCGGTCGGCACGCTGTCGATCCCAGGAAACATTGCTCGCCATATCGCCCCTCTGGGATGGGAGCATATCTCGCTCACCGGCGACTATCGCTGGAATGTTGAAAGCCGCCCCGATCCCGGAAAGCTTCGCCCGCTGCGCACGCCTTCATCGCTCCTGGCCGCATAATGCCAGCAGTAGCGTTCGCTAAAGGTTCTCCCTTAGCGTACGTAAAATTCACTTTCGTGTCGTCAGCCCTCATAGCCGAATGCACGGCCTTGCGGGCGGGGATAGAGAAAAGTGAACAGATACAAGGTCAGGGCTCTCCGATTATAGTTGATCGCGCAGTGTACGGATCAGGCGGTAGCTTTCAACCGCGCATCCAGCAGGCCATGCAATTTGCACGGGACCTTTCCCGGCCGCCATCACCCCCGCCAATTGGCTGAATGCTGAGATGCCGCCTAATCGTCGGTGAAGACATTAAAGTTGTCAGATCGCGTCCGGAAAGGCGTCGTTACTTGGTCCATCGGTCGTCCCGCAACGCGATGAGCCCGACCGCCGTTGGCAGCCAGGCCCAAGCTATTCTCGAAATGCAGCCCATCTTCAGGCCGGCAGCAGCGCGACTTCGGTAATCCGGATCTTGTCCGACTGCCACTGGTCGAGGTCAGGTGTCTTGTCCTGTTCCAGCGCCTTGCGGACGAGGCGCAGTTCGCGCGGCATGTTGAGCGATACCGCGCCGATCGCCTTGCCGGCGGCGTCGACCGCCAGCCAGCAACATTTGCCGTCGGCCTCGTTGCCGCGCTTGTGCAGCGTGGCGGCGCGCTCGGGCATGCCGATGATTTGGAAGTTGGCGTCATATTGGTCGGACCAGACCCAGGGGATGTCGGCATGCACCGCTTCCGCGCCGATCGCCGCCTTGGCCGCCACGATCGCCTGATTCTGCGCATTGGCCCAGGATTCCATCCGCACATGCCCGCCCATGAAGGCGTTGGGATGGCTGGTGACGTCGCCCGCAGCCGAAATGTGCGGGTCCAGTGTGCGGCCGCATTCGTCGACCAATATCCCATTGTCGACCGCAAGGCCGGCGGCGGCGGCAAGGTCGGTTTCCGGCACGATGCCGATGCCGATGACGACATGGTCGAAATGCAGCGCTTCGCCGGCGACATCGACCTGCACGCCATCGGCGGTGGCCGTCACCTTTTCGACCGCGGCGCCGGTGCGGACGTCGGTGCCATGGTCCTTATGCATCAGCGCGAGATAGGCGGAAATCTCTTCGGGCAGCGAACGGCCGCAAAGGCGCGGCGCGGCTTCCAACACGATGACGTCCAGGCCCATCTGGCGCGCCGTGGCGGCCACCTCCAGCCCGATCCAGCCGCCGCCGATCACGCCGATGCGGCGCGACGATTTCATGGCCGTGCGCAACCCCTGCGCATCGTCCAGGTCGCGCAGCACATGCACGCGCTTCGGCCCTTCGCCTTTTTGCGTGAAGGGCAGGGTGCGCACCCGCGATCCGGTGGTCAGGAACAGATGGTCATAGGTGACCGATCGCCCGTCGGCGCAGCGGACGATCCGCGCATCCCGGTCGATCTCCGTCGCGACGGTGCCGGTCCACACCTCGATCTGGTGGGTGGCGACGCTGTCGGCGGTCAGCAGAGCGGCGGAAGCGATTTCCGTCTTGCCGCTCAATATGTCCTTGGACAGCGGCGGCCGCTCGTAGGGAAGGTGGATTTCTTTCGCGATCAGCAGGATGCGGCCGTCATAACCCTCGGCCCGCAGCGTGCGCGCGATCCATGCCCCCGCCTGGCCACCGCCCACGATCACGAAACATTGGGTTGATAGGGTCATCGCATCCCATCCGATCACTTAGAGCGATTTCGAAGCGATCGGAATCGATCGTTGGTTAAGAAATCGCGGTAAACAAAAGACTTAGAGCAGCGATCTGATGCAATCAGATCGAAAACCGCTCTAAAGTTCCACCTCGATCCGGTCTCCATTCCTGCGCACAGGGAAAGTGCGCACGGCCTCGGTGATCGGCGCCGACTTGGGTTCGCCGGTGGTGATGCAGACCAGCCCCTGATGTAACGGGCATTCGACGCAGCCATCCTCGATGAACCCTTCCGACAGCTTGGCCGCGCCATGCGAGCACAGGTCGTAGAGCGCGAAGAACTCGTCCTCGACACGGAACAGGGCCAGCGGCGTGCCGTTGGCATTGGCGGCAAAGGGTTCGTCCTCCAGCACATCTTCGACGGAGGCGACGTCAATCCAGTTGGTCATTTAATCCTTTTCCTCAGATCGGCAGCGCGAGCAGGGTCTGTACACGTGAAGTGTCGTAAACGCACTGCTTCTTCTTGAAGCGCAGCCGGCCGTCTTCGCGCACCACCACATCATTGTAGCGACCCGTCTGGTAGACGACCGATTCACCCAGCTGACTGGTGTTGATCACCAGATAGCTCGACTGCATTTCGATGCTGCCGTCGGGCTGTTCGGCAAAGGTCAGGCCCGACACGAAATGCCGGTAGATGACCGCCGCATAGATGTTGGCGTGGCGCAGGGAGACGACGCGATCCCGCAGCATCTTCTTGCTGTCGCAATAGATGATCGGCGCGGGCAGGCCCTGGTCGACATTTTCCTTGGGGATGATTTCGTAGAAGCAATCTTCCACGAACATGGTCGGCCAGTCTTCCAGCCGGTCGGTGTCGAGCGTCGAGATATACTCATCCTGCAACGCCATCAGTTCCGCGCGCAATGCGTGTGACATATGTTCAGGCCCCCTGAGCCGAAGATTGGTCGAATTTCATCAGCTTGCGATAACCGCGCCAGAAGGAGCGGATCAGCTTTTCGGTGATCAGCGTGTTGCTCTGATCGGGTTCATGCTTGGCCATTTCGATGACCGACGTCTCCCGGCCGTCGCGAACGGTGCCCTGTTGGACCAGTTCGGTCGCTTCGGTATCTTCCATCGAGATGTAGCCGGCCGGGCCGACCAGATTGGCCTGCTTGATGCGCAGGTTGCGCAGTTCCGGCGTATCGTCGGCATAGCCGAAGAAGTGGAAGATCAGCTCGAAATTGTTCGGACCCTTGGGCAACAGCTGGCGCGCGACCAGCGTGTTGTGGATCTGCTGCACGACCAGCTGCGGAAAGATCGGCTGGATGTGGTTGGTCGCGACGATGTCATATTCCTCGACCAGCGCCAGAATGCTGTCGTCTTCCAGGTGGAAGCCTTCGTCGTAGGAACGGATATTCTGTTCCTTGTAGTCGCCGCCGGCGGTTTCGTCCTGGCCTTCCTTGATCGCCATGATGATGCTGTGCAGCCCATGGCTATCGTCGGTCACGCAGTGAGCCTTCATGCCCACGCGGAAGATGTTGAAGGTGGTGTGGAACAGGTGCAGCAGGCTGGCGTGGTACGGATCCTTCACATTTTCCATGTAAAGTTTCCAGTTGGACTTCGAATATTGACGGGTGCAGCCCAGATATTCCACCGGCTTGTGGAAGACGCGCTTGATGTAGCCGCCCATCGTTTCGCCGATATATTCGTCCAGCGGCTCGACCTCTTCGCTGAAGGTCGCGAAGACCAGACCGCAATAGCTGTCGACGCGCAGCTGGCGCAGATTATGTTCCTTGGGATTGAAATCCTTGGGCATGCCCGCCTGGCCCTTCTGACCGCGGCGGAACGGCACGCCCAGCAGGTTGCCCTTGGTGTCGAAGCTCCACTGGTGGTAGACGCAGTTGTGCGACGTCGCATTGCCGCGCAGCGTGCGGCAGACCATGGCGCCGCGATGCGCGCAGCGGTTGACCCATGCGGCCAGGCCGCCTTCTTCGGTGCGCGTCATCACGACGGGCGTGTCGCCTACGAAGGTGCTCTTGTAGTCACCCGGATGGGGGATTTCCGCTTCCAGGCCCAGGAAGTTCCAGGTCGGGCCGCGATAGATGCGCTCCTGCTCCAGATCGTAGATTTCCTGGGAACTGAAGACAGCATAGGGCACGCGTGAGCCGTCGGCTTCGGCGAAAAACCCGTCAGCCTCGAATGGCGCCGTTTTCTCAGTGATCATGATAGCAGACTCGCATCAGTGAATTTATGATCCCGACGCTACGCCCTGGGCTTTTTCGCCGCTATCCGCCAAGCGCGAGCCTCTGGGGCGCATTATCCAATTATGGCAGATATTTTCGGATAGGCCTGCAAAGGACCTCCGTCAGCCTAGCCGCGAAATATGTCGTCCCTTTCAAAGGCGCGTCGGTCGCGGGATCTTCAGCTGTCGCCGATGCAGGCGAAGGCGTCGCTCATCTGGATCTCGGACGGCAACCGGCCGAATTGCTCCCGGAAATCGCGCGAGAACCGGCCCAGATGCGACACCCCGGACGCCAGCGCCGCATCGGTGACGCTGCTGCATTCGCCCGTTTCCAGCAACATCCGCGCATGGTCCATCCGATATCGCCGCAGCGCCTTCATTGGGCTTTCGTCGCGAAACTTGCGGAAATTGTCCAGCAGCGTTCGCGCCGGCACGCCGGCCGCCGTGGCGATATCTCCCAGGGTGATGGGCAATGCGAAATGTTCCCGCATAAAGGCTTCGGCCTTGCGCACCGCCGCCGGCGCGATGCTGGCGCGGGCCGGCGCGCCGTCCTGCTCGCCCGCCAGCAGCAGGCTCAGCAGCAACCGCTCATAATTGCGGGCGATGCGTTCGTCGCCCTGCACCATGCCGATGGCGCTGTCGTCGCCGATCAGGGAATTGAGGATACTGGCCCAAGGCGAGGACAGGGGCGCCTTCATGTCGATGCGGGTGCGGAAATGCGGCAGGTTGCCTTCATTGGCCGCGGTCAGCGCCCGCTTGTCGACGCGCAGGACCAGCTGTTCGCAATCATGGCTGAACCGCCCGCGCAGGGGGGTGCCCGGCGCGACATAGACGCCCTGCGTGCCGCTTGCGTCCATGGTTTCGCGATGGATGTTGAGTTCCGCCTTGCCGGACAGGCAGAAGATGAACAGATGATAGCCTTCGACCTCGTCCAGATCGATCGCCATTTCGCCGAAGCGAATCGTCCCGATCCCGATGCTGCCGAGCGAGACATAGTTCATC
Source organism: Novosphingobium sp. KA1 (assembly GCF_017309955.1). Classification (NCBI taxonomy): domain Bacteria; kingdom Pseudomonadati; phylum Pseudomonadota; class Alphaproteobacteria; order Sphingomonadales; family Sphingomonadaceae; genus Novosphingobium; species Novosphingobium sp. KA1. The sequence goes on from NZ_CP021249.1 coordinate 19,768, forward strand.
GACCCCTGATGCTTGCCCCGATTGAGGGGCGCCAGCCGATGCGGTTGCAGCACGCGCGAAATCTTCTCGCGCGTTTCATCGACGTCCGAAGACTCAAACAGGCGCCAGCTCTTGCCTGGTGAACCGGCCATCATTTGAAGTTCAGACATGCCTGACGCCTCGGCCCTCGCTGGGTCATAAGGATAAGTCCTCACTGTGGACAATAGCCTATGCCTTTCGATGGGACAAGCGAGGGGCGGGGCGCACGTCAGACCCGCTCGACCGCCAACGCCAGCCCCATGCCGACGCCGATGCACAGCGTCGCCAGTCCGCGCCTGCCGCCGCTCTTTTCCAGCTGATGCACCAGCGTCATCGCCAACCGTGCGCCTGACATGCCCAGCGGATGGCCCAGCGCGATGGCGCCGCCATTGGGGTTCACATGGTCCGCATCGTCGGCCAGGCCCAGCTGCCGCACGACCGCCAGCGACTGGCTGGCAAAGGCTTCGTTCAGTTCGACTGCGTCGAAATCGCCGATCGTCAGGCCCAGATGCGCCATCAGCTTTTGCGTGGCGGGGATGGGGCCGATACCCATCACGCGGGGTTCGACGCCGGCCGACGCCATGCCCAGGATGCGCGCGCGGGGCGTCAGGCCATGGGCCTTGGCCGCCGCCTCGCTGGCGATGATCATCGCCGCCGCGCCATCATTGATGCCCGACGCGTTGCCGGCGGTGACGGTGCCCTCGGGCCCGAACAGCGGCTTCAACTTGCCCAGCCCCTCGATCGTCGTGTCGGCGCGGGGATGCTCGTCGGTGCGGACCTCCACCGTCTCGCCCCGCTTGCGACCGGGCGTGACGACGGTGATGATCTCTTCGTCGAAAAAGCCGTTCTGTTGCGCGGCGACGGCGCGCTGCTGGCTGCGCAGCGCGAAAGCGTCCTGATCCTTGCGGCTGATGCCATGGTCGTGCGCCACATTTTCCGCCGTGCGCGGCATCGTTTCGGTGCCATAGAGCGCGTCGAGCGCCGGGTTGACGAAGCGCCAGCCCATGGTCGTGTCTTCCATCTGCTGGGCGCGGCCATAGGCGCTGCCCGCCTTGCCCACCACGAAGGGCGCGCGGGTCATGTTTTCCACGCCGCCGGCGATAGCGACGCCCATCTCGCCCGTGCGGATCGCGCGCGCGGCGGCGCCCACCGATTCCAGCCCGGACGCGCACAGCCGGTTCAGCGTCACGCCCGCCACCCCATGCGGCAGGCCCGCCAGCAACAGGCTCATCCGCGCGACGTTGCGATTATCCTCGCCCGACTGGTTGGCGCAGCCGTAGAAGACCTCGTCGATCACCGCCGGGTCCAGCCCCGGATTGCGCTCGATCAGCGCCTTCATCGGCAGCGCGCCCAGATCATCCGCCCGGATGCCGGCCAATATGCCGCCATAACGGCCGATCGGCGTGCGGACGGCGTCGCAGATAAAGGCTTCGGCCATCAGTTACGCGCTCCCTCAGCCGCGCGCAGCGGCACGCCGGCCAGCCCCTGCAATTCATCCAGCGACAGGCCGTCCACCATTTCCACCACGCTCGCGCCCGCCGCGCCGACTTCGAACACGGCGAGGTCGGTATAGACGCGCGACACACAGGCGAGGCCCGTCAGCGGGTAAGTGCAGCTTTCGACCAGCTTGCTCTGGCCCTGCTTGGTCAGCAATTCCATCATGACGAAGGTCTGCTTGGCGCCGATCGCCAGGTCCATCGCGCCGCCCACGGCCGGGATCGCGCCCGGTTCACCCGTGTGCCAGTTCGCCAGGTCGCCATTCACCGACACCTGGAAGGCACCCAGCACGCAGATGTCCAGATGGCCGCCGCGCATCATCGCGAAACTGTCGGCATGGTGGAAAAAGCAGCCGCCGGTCAGCAGCGTCACCGCCTGCTTGCCCGCGTTGATCAGTTCCCAATCCTCTTCGCCCTTCGCCGGGGCGGGGCCCATGCCCAGCAGGCCATTTTCGCTCTGAAGGAAGATGTCCTTGTCGGTGGGCAGGTAATTGGCGACCATCGTGGGCAGGCCGATGCCCAGATTGACATAGGCGCCTTCAGGAATGTCCTTCGCCACGCGGGCGGCCATTTGTTCACGGTTCAGACGTTGCATGGGGTGCAGGCTCCTGATCAGGCCGAAGCTGTGGCGTTGGCGGGCGCGATTTCGACCACGCGCTGGACGAAGATGCCCGGTGTCACGACGATTTCCGGGTCGATGCCGCCCAGCGGTACGATCTGCGCCACCTGCGCGATCGTGCACTTCGCCGCCATCGCCATGATCGGGCCGAAATTGCGGGCGGTCTTGCGGTAGGTCAGGTTGCCCCAGCGGTCGCCGCGATGCGCCTTGATCAGCGCGAAATCGGCCTGGATGGGATGTTCCAGCACATATTGCTTGCCGTCGATCTCGCGGGTTTCCTTGCCCTCTGCCAGCAACGTGCCGTATCCGGTCGGCGTGAAGATCGCGCCCAGCCCGGCGCCGGCGGCCTGGATGCGCGCGGCCAGATTGCCCTGCGGCACCAGTTCCAGCTCGATTTCGCCAGCGCGGTAGCGCGCGTCGAAATGGTGCGAATCCGACTGGCGCGGGAAGGAACAGATGATCTTGCGCACGCGCCCGGCCTTGATCAGCGCGGCGACGCCGGTTTCGCCATTGCCGGCATTGTTGTTGATGATGGTCAGGTTGCCGACGCCGCGCGCGATCAGCGCGTCGATCAGTTCGTCGGGCATGCCTGCCGTGCCAAAGCCGCCGATCATTACCGATGCGCCGTCCCGAATGTCGGCCACGGCCGCCGCGGCGGAACTCATGCTCTTGTCAATCACGCTCTTCAACTCCGTGCGGATGCTCCCGCGCGAAACAGAGGTTGCGCGCGCCTGAGTCAACCGATAATCGGCGTCCTGTCCGATAATCGGTTATTTTTGGAGCTGCCGTGGAAGCGCCGCGCGACATCGAAAGGCCGGGTGATCCCGAATATATGGCCTCACTCGCCCGTGGCCTCGCCGTGCTGCAATATGTGGCGCAACGTGAACGGCCGGTGTCCATCGCCGAAGCCAGCCGGGCGCTGGGGTTCAGCCGCGCGGCGGTGCGGCGGTGCCTCTATACCCTGCATCAGCTTGGCTATGTCGGCCATGATCTGCGCGGCTATTCGGTGCGGCGCAAGACGACGGCGCTCGGCCATCCCTACCTCTCGCTGACCGCCTTTGCCGTGCGCGCCCAGCCGCTGCTCGATTCGCTGCGCGATGAACTGGGGGAATCCTGTTCGTTGGGCGTGATGGAGGATGACGCCCTCTGCTATGTGGCGCGGTCCGAAGCGTCCCGCATCATGGCGGTGGGGCTGAAGGTCGGCAGTACCCTGCCACTCTATCCCACCTCCATGGGCCGGGTGCTGTTGGCCGGGCGATCGCATGAAGAGCAGGACGCCTATTTCGCCCGGACGCAGGTGCGCGCGCTGACGCCGCATACCATCGTCGACATTCCCCGGTTGCTGGTGACGATCAGGCGGGCGGCGGCGGACGGTTACGCGCTGGTCGATCAGGAACTGGAACTGGGGCTACGCTCCATCGCGGTTCCGGTGATCGACCGGGGCAGGGTGATGGCGGCGCTGAACGTCGGCATGTCGGCGGCGCGCGTGTCGATGGACGATGTGCAGGCGCGCCTGCTGCCGGCGCTGCGACGTACCGCCGGGCTGCTGCGCCCGGCCTGATCCTCAGGATCGCGCCGTCTCGGCCTCGATCTCCCTGAAGATCGCATGGCCGATATCCCGGATCAGCACCGCGCGGTCGGTCGTATCGGCGTGGCGCTGGCTCAATATGATCGGCGATGTTGGCCGCTCGGCTATCGGCACATAGCATATGTCCGCGCGCTGGATGTTCTGCATCGACGCCGGGACGATGGCGCGGCCCGACTGGGCGGCGACCAGGCCCAGCGCGGTCTGCACTTCGCGCACTTCGATGATCCGGCGGGGGTTGCATCCATGGTCGCGCATGATCGTCAGCAGCTGGTCGGCATAGCTGGGGCGCGGCTGGCTGGGGTAGATGATCAGCGTGCCGGCGGCCAGCGCCTCCAGGCTGACCTCGGTGTCCGGCTGCGCCGGCAAGTCGGTGGGCGAAAGCGCCGCCACCAGCGGTTCCTGGAACAATATCTCGCGGCGGATCGCCGGGTCGTCCACGCGCACGCGGCCAAGGCCGGCGTCGATCCGGCCCGCCTTCAGCGCCGCGACCTGCTGGATCGTCGTCATCTCCACCAGCTCGACGTCCGTGTCCGCCGCATGGGCGCGGAACCGCCGCACCATCTCGGCCAGCGCGCCGTGCATGATGGATCCCACCACGCCCATGACGAAGCGCGGCTGCTGCGCGGACGCATATTGCTGCATGGTCTTGGGGATCTGGTCGATGCTCGCCAATATCTGCGCTGCCTGTTGATGCAGGATGCGGCCCGCCTCGGTCAGGCGCACCGGCCGGCTACCCCGGTCGAACAGCGCCACGCCCAGGTCCTGCTCCAGTTCCTTGATATGCCGGCTCAGCGGCGGCTGCGCGATACCAAGGCGGTCTGCGGCTCGGGTGAAATTCTGCTCGGCCGCGACGGCCATGAACGATCGAAGGTGGCGCAGTTCCATACTATACTACTCCGGTATCATAGGATGCGGACTAAGTCTTTCTGGAATCCCGTTCAACCCGCTATTTCATTCATGGAAAGGTACCCGACAATGGTGACAATTGATCGCGTCGACACGTTCATCGTCGACGTACCCACTATCCGGCCGCACGTGCTGGCAATGGCGACGATGCACAGGCAGACGCTTTGCATCGTGCGCGTCCACTGTTCCGACGGCATCGTCGGCACGGGCGAGGCAACGACGATCGGCGGCTTGGCTTACGGCCCTGAAAGCCCCGAAAGCATAAAGACGAACATCGACGCCTATATCGCCCCGATATTGCAGGCCTGCGATCCCACCCGGCCGGCCATCGCGATGGCGCAAATCGCCAAGCATGTCGTCGGCAATAATTTCGCCAAATGCGCCGTCGAAACCGCGCTGCTCGACGCGCAGGGCAAGCGTGCGGGCCTGCCGGTCAGCGAACTGCTCGGCGGCCGCGTCCGCGATCGCCTGCCCGTCCTCTGGACCCTCGCCAGCGGCGACACCGGCAAGGATATCGAAGAAGCCGAGCAGATGATCGCCAGCGGACGGCACAATGCCTTCAAGCTGAAGATCGGCAAGCGGCCCGTGGCGGACGATGTCGCCCATGTCGGCGCCATCAAGAAAGCGCTTGGCGACCGCGCCAGCGTTCGCGTGGATGTCAACATGGCGTGGGATGAAACCACGGCACGCACCGGCGTTGCGATGCTGGCGGAAGTCGGCTGCGACCTGGTTGAACAGCCGCTTATCCGGCATAATCTCGCCGGCATGGCACGCCTGGCCGCGCGGTCGGCGATTCCGATCATGGCCGATGAAGGGCTGCAAGGCCCTACGACCGCTTATGATCATGCCAACCAGGCAGCCGCCGATGTCTTTGCCGTGAAGATCGAGCAGTCGGGCGGTCTTTTCGCCGCAAAGCAGGTGCAGGCGATCGCCGACGCGGCCGGGATCGCGCTCTATGGCGGCACCATGCTGGAAGCGGGCATCGGCACGATCGCGTCTGCCCATGTCTTCGCAACCTTCCCGCAACTGTCCTTTGGCACGGAGCTTTTCGGCCCCTTGCTGCTGACGGAGGAAATTCTGCAAGAGCCGTTGGATTATTCGGACTTCTCGCTGGCCGTGCCCAAGGGGCCGGGCCTTGGCGTGGAGCTGGACGATGATCGCTTGTCGTTCCTGCGGCGCGACGCGTCCCGCGCCACCATATCGATTCCTACAGCAAAGGCTGGTTGAAATGCTTTTCAAGGTTGAAATGGATGTCAATATTCCGCTGGATTACGATCCGGCGCGGCTTGACGAACTGAAGGCGGCTGAAAAGGCGCTTTCTCAGGAGCTTCAGCGTGCCGGTAAGTGGCGGCACATCTGGCGCGTTGCCGGGCAATATGCCAATGTCAGTATCTTCGATGTCGAAAGCAATGCAGAACTTCACGATCTGCTGATGATTTTGCCTCTGTTTCCGTTCATGGATATCCGCGTGGCGCCGCTGTGCCGACATCCTTCGTCGATTCATGAAGACGATCGCTAAGAATCATATTCCCAGGAGAGATCAGATGAATACTGATTTTGTGAAGACTCAACCCGTCCAAACTCTTCTCGACCGCGCCAGCGGCGTCGATGTGGAGGGCGGCGACCGTCGGCTCAAGGCCATTACCCGCGACCTCGTCGAAGCGGTGATGACGGTCATCGTCAAGCATGACATCAACGAAAGCGAATTCTGGAAAGCGATAGACTTTTTCCAGAAGGGCGCCGGTGAATTCGGCCTGATCGTGCCGGGCGTTGGCCTGGAACATTTCCTTGACCTCTACATGGATGCCAAGGACGCGGAAGCCGGGCTGTCGGGCGGCACGCCGCGCACCATTGAAGGGCCGCTCTATGTCGCGGGCGCGCCGCTGGTCGAAGGTGACGTCAACCTTTCCGACGACGCGGACGATACCGGCACGCTGTACATGTCCGGCACCGTCACCGGCCCGAATGGTGAGCCCGTCACCGATGCCATTCTGCATGTCTGGCACGCCAATTCGATGGGTTGGTATTCGCATTTCGACCCCACGCGCGAGCAGACGCCGTTCAATAACCGCCGCCGGATCAAGCTCGGCAAGGACGGGCGCTATTCCTTCCATTCGAAGATGCCCAATGGCTACAGCGTGCCCCCCGGCGGCGCGACCGATCAGCTGATGAAAGCCGTCGGCCGTCACGGCAACCGTCCTGCCCACGTGCATTTCTTCGTAGAAGCGCCGGGCTATCGCACGCTGACGACGCAGATCAATTTCGGTGACGATCCGTTCGCAGCCGACGACTTTGCGTTCGGCACCCGCGAAGGTCTGCTGCCAGTCCCGAACCGTCAGGGCGACACCGTCCATATCGCGTTCGACTTCCAGTTGCAGAAGTCTGCTGAGGCAACGGATGAAAGCTTCTCCGCTCGCAGCCGCTTGGCCGTCTGACAAGCGACCTTAACAAAAGCCGCCCTTCCCCATCTGTGGGGAGGGGCGGTTAAGCACGAACGGAATTGATAGGGCGAAGGCGATGGAAAAGCAGTTCATTATTACGGGAGACGGCTGCCGCATCGCCTATCGGTTCGATGGTAAAGAAGGTGCCCCGATCCTGCTGCTGTCCAACTCCCTGGGCACTGACATGCAGATGTGGGAACCGCAGCTTGCCGCCTGGAGCGCCCATTTCAGAATGCTGCGCTATGATCAGCGCGGCCACGGCGCGTCGGATGCGCCCGTCGGCGGCTATTCGCTCGATCGGCTGGGTCGAGACGTCATCGAACTTCTCGACCAGCTGGAGATAGAAACGATTGATTTTTGCGGCCTTTCGCTTGGCGGCATGACCGGCCAATGGCTGGGCATCCGCGAAGGACATCGGGTCCGCCGGCTGGTTCTGGCCAACACCTCAAGTTTCATGGGGCCGCCTTCGGCATGGGACGCCCGGATCGCCCTGGTGCGCGAAAGCGGCATGGCGCCCCTCACCTCGGCGTCGCTTGAGCGATGGTTCACCGCCGACTTCGTGGCAAGCTCACCCGACGCCATCGCGCCGATAGTCGCGATGCTCCAATCGACCGATAGCCAGGGCTATGCTGGCTGTTGCGCCGCCATACGGGACATGGACATGCGTTCCACTATCGCGCTGATCCGGAATGAAACCCTCATCATTGGTGGTAGCCAAGATCCAGCCACGCCGCCACCGCATAGCGAAGCATTGGCCGCCACGATCCCCCGCTGCCGGCTCGCCATGCTGAACACAGCGCATCTCGCCAATGTGGAGCGCCCCGCCGAATTCGGTACGCAGGTGTCGGACTTTCTGCGGGCTGAAACTGTCGTCGGCATCGATTCATTGTAGGTGGGCGGCAAAGCAGATCCAGGCGAATGCGCCGCATCACCGGCAGCGGAACACCTATGCCCCTGCCCGCCAGGATCAGCCCGCGCGCCCCAGGCTATCCGATGCCGGATGCTCCCGCGAAGATCAATGGACGCCGGCTCGACGGCGCCAACTCAAACGTCACGCCATCAGCAGGGTCTGCATTGCGCTATCCCGAAGGTTCCACGCAACCCTGCTGTCCTCAAAAGGATGTCATTTCTATCGGGGACAGAAAGTGTATATTCTAACCGGCAGGAACATTGGGGTGCAATCCGGCACTTCATTAACTCCCCTATGCTTAGTTCAAAGTAAAGCTGGGCATGTGACACTGAGTTCGTTAAGTTGATCACAGGTCACATGCGGCAGTGATTAATCGCAGTTAGCAAGGCGCCCATCCCCAAGCATCTTGCTGTCACTTTCGGCTATTCATCGCAGGACCGAGTTCCTGAACAAGGCAATCGACTACCTGCTGAACCTTCGGCAAAAGATGTCGGCGCTGTGGATAAACAGCCCAGATCGGTTCGTCATCGGGCTGAGCATATTCCAGCAACAGCTCTACCATACCGTGCTGTAGAAAAGGCATGACGTAGAAATCGGGAAGCTGACAGTCACCGAGACCTGAAACGCAGGCCTCCATGACCGCATGCCCGCTATTGCACCCGAAACGTCCCTTCGGGCGATGGGTGATTTTCTGATCGTGAACCTTAAAATGCCAGGCGCCCGCTGTACCTGCGATGCATTCTGTCCGTCGTCAGAACATTCGGCACGGATTGCGGCGTAAATTAGCGGAGTGCGGGCCTCGTCTGGGGGTTGATGTTACGCGGCGAGCTTGCGGTGTTGCAAGCGCCGATGCTCGATGGTCTGCCGCTTGATCCTTTCACGCTGTTTGATGATGGCTGCGGCCCTGCCGAAGTAGGCGTCGGCGGGCGTCACGTTGTTCAGGCTCTCGTGGTAGCGCTGGTGATTATAGTGCTCGACAAAGGCCTCGATCTGAGCCTCGAGATCACCTGGCAGGAAGTAGTTCTCCAGCAGGATGCGGTTTTTCAGGGTCTGGTGCCAGCGCTCGATCTTGCCCTGCGTTTGTGGGTGCAGCGGAGCACCGCGCACATGGCTCATGTTCTGGGCCTCGATATATTCAGCCAGTTCGCTCGCGATGTAGCTGGGGCCATTATCGCTGAGCAGCCTGGGCTTGTGCAGCACGGTGGCGCTGTCGCAGCCCGAGGCCTTGAGCGCGAGGTCGAGCGTGTCGGTGACGTCCTCGGCGCGCATATTGGTGCACAGTTTCCAGGCGATGATATAGCGCGAGAAGTCGTCGAGCACGGTCGACAGATACATCCAGCCCCAGCCGATGATCTTGAAGTAGGTAAAATCAGTCTGCCACATCTCGTTCGGCCGGGTGGTTTTGGTGTGGAACTGATCGGCGGCCTTGATCACGACATAAGCCGGGCTGGTGATCAGGTCGTGGGCCTTCAAAAGGCGGTAAACCGTGGCTTCGGACACGAAGTAGCGCTGCTCGTCGGTGAAGCGCACGGCCAGCTCCCGAGGGCTCAGCTCGGACTGTTCCAGCGCCAGCTCGATGATCTGGTCGTGGATGCCCGCCGGGATGCGGTTCCACACCCGGCTCGGCGCCGATGGCCGATCTTCCAACGCCTCCGGTCCGCCTCCGAGGTAGCGGTCATACCAGCGATAAAACGTCCGGCGGGGGATGCCGAGCTGGTCCAGCGTGCGCTTGGCCGGCAGGTGCGACTGTTCGACGATCCTGATGATCTCGAGCTTCTCCGATCCGGGATACCTCATTCGTCGTCGCCCCCATCCGCGATCATGCTTTTTTTGAGCAGCCGGTTCTCAAGCGTCAGATCGGCGACGCATTCCTTCAGGGCACTGGACTCGCGGCGCAGATCCTTCACCTCGTCGGTGGTCGCGGCACGCGCGGTGTCGCCGGCCAGGCGGCGCTTGCCAGCTTCCATGAACTCTTTCGACCATGTGTAATACAGGCTCTGCGCGATGCCTTCCTTGCGGCAAAGCTCGGCAATGCTGTCCTCGCCGCGCAGGCCATCGAGCACGATCCGGATCTTGTCTTCCGCCGAGAAGTGCCGCCGGGCCGCCCGCCGGATGTCCTTCACCACCTGCTCCGCAGGCTTTTTGGCGCTTGAGGGTTTGGGTCTCATCTTCGTTCCTTCGTCACTACGACGAGACCCAAACCCTCCTTAAATCACAACCTCAAATCTGCGCCATTGGTGCTGACGGCGGACAGGTCGGAGCCCAGGCGCATGTCCCATTGATCGAGTAGAACGTCGACACCGTTCGCAACGAGCCGGGTGGCAAGCATCAGCACCCAATCTTTGTGTGCTTGGTCATCGTGGGAGTAAGAGATGAATAGTCGAGGAGCTTCTTGCATCTCGCGAACAGGCCCGATCAGGGCGGCGAGGTCAACACATCAGCATAGCGCGCGCGGGCGCTTCGCTAACCAGTGGCAGGTCATGCACCGGAAGCCGGCATAGAGGGGAGCTGCAATGAACGGCAGATTTGTCCCGATGCCGTTGAAAAAGTCGGTCTTGCAGTCGGGGTGACGGTCTGATTCAGCATCAGCATGCTGAAGGACGCCAAGCGATGATGGGCGAGCGCCGAGTGGCGCAGGAGGCCTTGTTCTACGAATTCAGTCTGGATCGACACGTTCCGGCAGATCATCTGCTACGGGCAATCGACCGGTTCGTGGACCTGTCGGGGATGCGCGAGCACCTGCGCGGCTTTTACAGCGCGATTGGTCGCCCTTCGATCGACCCTGAGCTGATGCTGCGGATGCTGATCGTGGGGTACTGCTTCGGCATCAGGTCGGAGCGCCGCCTGTGCGAAGAGGTGCACCTCAACCTAGCTTACCGCTGGTTCTGCCGCCTGGGTCTCGACGGCGACGTGCCGGATCACTCGACCTTCTCGAAGAACCGGCATGGGCGCTTCCGTGAGAGTGATCTGTTCCGCCAGTTGTTTGAAGCCACCGTGCGGCGCTGCATTGAGGAAGGACTGGTCGGCGGCGACGGCTTCGCTGTCGATGCCAGCCTGATCCGCGCCGAGGCCAACCGGCAGACCTATGTCGAGGGAACGCAGGGGCTTGGCGCTGTTCGGGCAGGGCGTGCCGTCGAGGAGTATCTCGCCGTACTCGACGATGCCGTTTTCGGCGGCGCAACGCCGGTTGATCCCAAACGCGTTTCGCCTGTCGATCCTGCGGCCCGCTATACCCAGGCGCACGGCAACCGCGCCGACTTCTGCTACGCCACCAACTACCTGATCGACGTCGACAATGCGGTGATCGTTGATGTCGAGGCGAGCACGGCGGTGCGCCAGGCCGAGGTGACCGCCGCCAAACGGATGATCGAGCGGGCAGCCGATTGCCATGGTCTATGGCCCCGCAAGCTGATCGGCGACACCGGCTATGGCTCTGCGGGCATGCTCGCCTGGCTCGTCCACGAGCGTGGCATCGAGCCGCATGTGCCCGTCTTCGACAAGTCCGCCAGGAGCGATGGCGCTTTCGAGCGCAGCGACTTCACCTTCGATCACAAGGATGACAGCTATATCTGCCCGGCCGGCAAGCGTCTGCGACCGCGTAACCGCAATTTCACCTCGCCGCGACCGGAGGCCGACCAGGACGGCTTCATCCGCTACCGAGCGCGGCAGCAGGACTGCAGCAACTGCGCGCTCAAGCCACAATGCACACCCATCCTGCCGGCTCGCAAGGTGACCCGCTCCATCCACGAGGGCGCTCGCGATCTCGCTCGGGCCCTGTCGCAGGAAGATGAATGGATCGCCTCACGCCGCGAGCGCAAGAAGGTCGAGATGCTGTTTGCCCACCTGAAGCGCATCATGCGGCTCGACCGGCTGCGATTACGCGGACCCAATGGTGCCCAGGATGAGTTCCACCTCGCCGCTGCCGCCCAGAACCTGCGCAAGCTCGCCAAGATCAGCATCGCCAGGCAGATGGCGATGACATGAGGTCAGGCGACTCTGCTCAGCCGTTTCGATCCGTACCCTCCGCTTCGCCGAGAAGGCGACTTTTTCAACGGTATCTCCCCATTTTTGCCATTCGCGCTACTCAACCAGCGCCTGAATGTATGGCAAGTTTCGACGGGCGCAATTCAGGCTGTGAACGTCCGGTTTGGCGGCGGATGGCGCCGCCAGGCATCGGTTATCGAAGCTAAAGAGCCGGCAGTGATCAGGAAGCCGCACCTCCGCGATGTACCGAGTGGAAGTCTATCGGGCAGGTCACCAGGCTGACGACCAAAAGCCTTAGAAGCAAATGCTTCGGTCGCGGCTTGGGGCGGAAGGCGGCGGCGAGCATGACCAGCGAGCATAGGAGCCAGAAGATCGCGGTGAGCGGCACGGCGTTGCCGGCTTGCTCTCGGTGTCACCGTCCGATCACCTGAAGCCCTAGAACGAATACCCAAGCTTCAAGTACCATTCGCGCGGCCGCGAATAGACCCCATACGTCGATCCGATGAAATTGAGGTCCGAGTATCCCGAGATAATGTAGCGCTTGTCGGTCAGGTTGGTGATTCCACCCGTCACCGACCAGCCTTGGGCAGCATCGAACGTCGCCGACATGTTGAAGACGCTGTAGCCGTCCTGTTTCAGCGAAGGTGTGTTGATCGCGTCCTTGTACGTCGCACTTCGATACGACCAGTCGCCCTGCAGCACCACGCGCCCTGCCTCACCATCGTAAGGCTCAACTGTAATCCCAGCATTTGCTGTCCATTTTGGCGTATTGGCCAGCGCACTGTCCACCGTCACCGGCGCCGCGCGGGCATCCACTTCGCGGTACTCGGCGTCAAGATAACTGACCGCTCCGGTCAGCCGGAAAGCGTCCGTCACAACCAGTTGGGCTTCCGATTCAAAGCCACGGATTCGCGCTTTTCCGGCGTTGCGCACCTTCGGTGCAAACCCGTCATTCACAATGATCTGCAGGTCGCTGTACTTCGTGTCGAATAGGGCGCTGTTCAACCGCAGGTGGCGGTTGAACAGCTCAACCTTCACGCCGATTTCGAGCACACGCGCAAATTCTGGCTCGAACGCAGGTGCTTCCGGCTCGGGCGGGAACACGCGCTGCGTAAAGCCGCCGCTTTTGAAGCCACGCGAGAAGGTGAAATACCCAAGCATGTCGGGCGTAAACTTGTAGTCGAGCGTCACTGACGGCGTGAACTCGTTCGCCGACGTCGTACGCTGCACTGCAGGCATGACGATATCCCCCACCCGCAGCGGCTGTGGTGAACCGGCGGCCATGCTGGTCACCGGGTTCGTCAGGAAGAACGGCGTCGGGAAGCCCGGTGGCAGCGGCGCCTGCGCAGCCGGATGTACGCGCAGCACCTCTTGGTCGGGCGAAAACCGCTTGTCCTCACTTGTATAGCGGCCGCCAAGCGTCAGATTGAGATTGTCAGTCGCATGAAAGATGAACTGAGCAAAGGCCGCATAACTGTCGTTCTTGACGCTACCGCCGCTCCGGAAATCGGTCGGCGCAGTGAACAGCGAGTTGATATCGGTGCCGCCTTCGTGGTGGTAATATAGGCCAAGCGTATAGTTCAGTTTTTCGCCGAACCCGTCGCCCTGAAGCTGGAATTCTTGGCTAAACTGATTTTGCGTGTAGTCGTTTTCGGTCCGCTGTATGGCAAGCGGCGACTGGTCGATATCGACCGCAAACGCACTATCGAGCTCACGGTAGGCGGTGATCGACTTGATGGTCACCGGTCCCGCATCCCACGAAGCATTCAGCGATACGCCCCACACGTCCGACACCGAACGGTTTGGGCCGCTTTCGTTGGTTTTATCCTTGTCGCCAGTAAGCCACTGCGCGTTGTAGCAGCTAGGATTGGAGGTTGGTGATGGCGGCAGACAGCCCGGCGCATTCAGGAAAACGTTGTGAAACAGAGGGAAAATGGCGTTCTCATTGACATCGAGAAGCGTTGTTGCAACAGCGCGCTCACGCGTACGCGTATAATCGGCGGACAAGAGAAGGTTGAAATCGGGCGTTGCATCCCACTCGGCGACGAAACGGCCTGAGTAGCTGTTCTGGTTGCCCTTCTTCTGTCCATCGACAAGTCGCTCGACATAACCGTCGCGCGTCAGCGCAAGGCCGCTGACGTAGAAACGGAAATCTTCGGATACCGGCACGTTGATCCGTGCGCCGACGTCAATCCGGTTGTACGAGCCGGTCGTGGCCTCAATGTTACCGCCAAGCTGTTCGTCCGGGCGCCGTGACGTGACGATAACAGCGCCGCCAATGGTGTTCTTGCCAAACAGTGTGCCCTGCGGACCGCGCAACACCTGAATGCTCTCGACGTCGCGCGTCTCGAGCAGCGCGCCAACCGAGCGGCTGATGTAGACGCCATCGAGGTAGATGCCGACACCAGGATCTACCGTCATATTGAAGTCGGTCTGCCCGATACCGCGCAGAAACACAGTGACCGAGTTGCTCGATCCCGAAGCTGCCGCTGCGGAATCGAAGCTGAGGCTCGGCGTGAACTTGCCGATGTCCGACACATTGTTGATCGCGCGCTCGCGAATGGCGTTCTCACCAAACGCTGAGATGGCGACGGGCGAATCCTGAAGATTTTCGCTGACGCGCCGCGCCGTAACGGTGATAATCTCCAGCTCGGACGCATCGACTTCAACACCGTCCGTTTGCTGCGCGAACGCTGGAGCCGATGCGCTGGCCAATACCGCAAGCGCGGAGCCCATAAGAAGCTTGCACATGATCTCTCTCCCCTCGACAATTTTGGTGTTCTTCTTGTGTTTCATGACTGTGCCTTCGGCAGTTCCAGGGTCAGGCCGTCGAGCAGGTCGGTAAGGCGGATCTGGCAGGACAGCCGCGAATGCGGCGCACGTTCCGCTACGCAATCGAGCATTTCGTCTTCGGTCTCACTCGGCGGTTTCAGCGCATCTAGCCACTCGGGGCCAACGTAAACGTGGCACGTGGCGCAGGCACAGGCGCCCCCGCAAACGGCTTCGATACCGTCCACGCCGTTCAGAACGGCCGCTTCCATGAGCGATACTCCCGCTTCGGTTTCGACCAGATGCTCGAAGCCGCCGGCTGCGCGGAAGATCACGCGGACCTTTGCGGTCATTGCGTCACCTCCTTCGCCGGAACGCCGACGTTTCCGCCAATCACTGCGCAGCCTCGATGAATGCGGCCGTCGTGCGCGCGAAATCGACCGGATGTTCGATCATCGCCCAGTGCCCGCAGTCGGGCATGATGTAGCCCCAGCTCGGACCAATTAGCTCAAGGAACTTGTATGCGTTGGCGAGCGGAACAACCTTGTCGAGCTTGCCGTTTACGATGAGAGTCGGCGCGGTGATGCGCCGGATATAATCGTCTTCGTAGTAGAGGCCGCCCTGGTCGCGGATCCACTGCATCGTGGCGCTGTAAGCGCGGCGCGTTTCCGGATCTACCGACAGTGCATACCTGTAGTCGATCATCGCATCGTCGATCTGGAAATTGTCGGTCGTTAGTGCACGGACGAGACGGATCATGCCTTCGCGCGTGAAATCATATCCAAGCACGGGTTCGAGCGCAGGATCGATTTTCGACACCAGACCGGCGCTGCCCATCAGGACGAGTTTGCGAACGAGTCCCGGCCGTTCGACCGCGACGCCGAGCGCCGATGCGCCACCCATCGAATTGCCGACAAGCGCGACATTTGAAAGCCCGAGCGCATCGAGAAAGCCTGCAAGGTGATCGGTTCGCGCCGCTTGTGAAAAAACGAATGGATCGGCGGGTTTCGCAGTGCGTCCAAATCCAAGCATGTCGACCGCAATCACGCGATAGCGATCCGCCAGGACCGGCATAACGCCGCGCCAGTTGCCCATACTGTCGGCACCAGCGCCGCCGCCATGAACCAGCACCACGACATCGCCGCTGCCTTGCTCGTGGTAATACGTCTCCATGCCGCGAACGGTCACCGACCGTCCGGCTGTTGCAGCCAAAACCATGTTCTTGTCTCCCTTGAGGCGCGCGAACCCGCCGCCAAACGCCTAAACGATTGCTATTCCGCCCATCCCCGTCATCCATTGAGGCATCGGTTCGTAATAGATTTTCTCAGCCCTCCGGCCCGGCAAGGTGGCCGCTGCCATCACCCAGTTGACGATTTCCAGACCGCCGTTACCCGCGTTTTTGAGCAACGTTTCAGTATCGATAGCCCTGAGCCAGCGCATATCGCCCGATTGGAACGCGGCGATAACGCGGCGGTCGAACTCCGCGTTGACTTCACCATGTCCCGGGATGTTGATCCAATGGCTGAGACCGCCTGTTGCAACCACGACAACGCGCAGATGCGAAGGCAGGTCGAGCCCGACTGCTTCGGCGACGATATCACCAAGCTGTGCCGCGCGCGCTGCAGTCGGCGGCGGCGTCATGTTGGCGTTGACGTAGATTGGGACGACCGGAATCCTGCCATCGGGGTCGATGAACATTAACGGCACCATCACGCCATGATCCGGGCGAAGCTCTTCGCCCTGCGCGAGGTCGAAGCGATCGGCCGCTCGCGCGCACAGCGATTCCGCGAAGGCCCGGTTTCCGGCAAAAGGCCGCTGCTCAATGTCCATATCGCCCAGCGGAGTGAACGTATCCGAAACACCAACCGTGAAGGGCGGCTGAAGACGCGTCGTGATGTTGAAAAGATGGTCCGAGCCGATGACGATCAGCAGGTCTGGCCGCAAGAGGCGAACACGCCTGCCGATCTCGTTCATGCCCTCGACGACACGAAGCGCCTGGGCATCTCCATCGGGCGAACCGAATAGAACATGCGAGGTGGCGAATACTCCAACGATTTCAGCCATTGCGATCGACCATTTTCCGGTACGCCTTAACGCTGACGAAGTCTGGCGCCATCGGATTTGTCAGCATGAAATGATGCATCTGCAAAACCGGATGAAGACCGACTGCGGTGAGAGCGCCAAATCCGCCCTCGTCAAGCGCTGCGCGTTGTGCGCTCGAAAGACCATAGCGCTCGTATAGCGCCTCTCTGTCCGCCCTGAACAATTCGACATTGCCGGGGTTTGTAAAGAGCTCCTGCATCAGCCGGTTTACTGGATAGGAGGCGGTCGTGCCCATCAACGTGCTTCCTGAATGCCGCGATTGTGCTGACTGGCAAGCCCCCGCCACTCGATGATTGCGCGGTCCGGCTCGAACAGGATTTCTTCGGACCAACCGCGATCATCAGCGTAGAACGGCTCCATCGATTCACGTGCCATGATGTCGTCATCATTGAAGCCGTTAAGCGCGAGGCCTACCCATTTTTCGTGGAATTCTCGCTCGAAGGAGTCTGCCGCTTCCTTTGACGTCACGACTTTGCCCAGCGTCTGGAAGTAGAGGTGGCTGGTCTCATCGACCGGCACGTACCATTCGAACTGCGTGAGCTCGGGATCCGGCCACGGTTCGACCTTGAGTACGCCCGGCAGCCAGATCGATATGCTGATGGCGACGCGCTTGCTGCCAATGTTGCCATGGATTGCAGGTTTGCCTTCGATCATGCCTTCGAAAACCGGCACCGAATGCTCGCCAAGCAGATCGTAAACACCTTTGGGCTTGCCCGCAGCAACCTCGGAACGCGTAAGCTGGTCGGGATCGCCAGGCGCAAAGCCAAGCGGCAGAATGATATCGTTGCCCTTCACCAGGATCGAATTCTTGTGAATGAAGACGTGCCCCGCATCAAAGCCGTTTTCCGCACCCAAGCGCCAGTTCGAGGCCACGAGCCGATGTTGGCCGTGAATGGCGCGGTTTTCATCAAGGAAGCCGGGCGGCACATCTTCGATAAGCGGCGTTGGTTCGCCGTCGCCTACGTAAACGAAGATAAGACCTTTGGCCTCTTCAACCGGGAACGTCTTCAAAGCGCGCCGGCCGATCTGCACACTGCCGGGGTTTGTGAGGATATCGACGAGGCGGCCATCGTCCCAGCGATATGTCCAGCCGTGATACCAGCAGGATATGGTGTTCTTGGAATAGCACTCGACCCGGTCGGAAAGCGTTACACCGCGATGCAGGCACCTGTCCTGGATCGCATAGACCTTGCCGCCCACGCGATTGAGCAGAATCTTCTCTCCCAGGAGCTTGACGGGAACGGGAGTACCTTCGGCGATTTCGCTCGCGAGGCGAACGGGATACCAATGGTTTCGGAACCCGAGTTTCGCACGGATATAAGGCTCCCAAACCTTGGTTCTGCGCTCGGCGATTGATGGTTGGTTAGCCACGTCCTATAAAATCCCAACGTTATTGTTGACGAGATTGCTAACAATCTTCAAAACAATCGTCAACCCACTTTTATTTGTGGGTGGCTAGGAGAAAATTGGCGCATGATTTCAACGACCATGACTTCGCTCGACAAGGAAGAATCGCCGGCACACCGGGCTGCAGCTTTCATCCGCGGTGCGATTCTCGAAGCACGATTCGCGCCCGGCCAGCGCCTTGTGGAAAGCGAGCTCAGCAGCCTCACGGGCCTTGGCCGAGGGCCTGTACGCGAAGCGCTGCGCTTGCTGGCCGCTGAAGGTCTGGTTGCGATCGAGCGCAACAAAGGTGCTGTCGTGGCGCGAGCCTCGAAGGCGATGATGGTCGAGGTTTTCGAAGTTCGCGAACTTCTGGAAGGTCTTGCGGCGCGCCGCGCGGCGCTGCGTGCGGCCACCTCGCCTCACCTCGAATCAATAGAGCGCGCGCTTGACGAGGAATCGCTGCGGAATGTCGACGACAGCGGCCTTATCCTGATGGAGGCAAACGAGCATCTGCACCAACTTGTCGTCGACGCGGCGGAAAGCCCCGTCATCGAGCGCGTACTGGTACAAATGCAGCTTCCCGAGCTGAGCTCGATATTCTTCAGGCTAATGTCGCCGACCATATGGCGCCACTCGCGCGAAGATCACATCGGCATCCTCAACACCATTCTGAAAGGTGACGGTGAGGCCGCCGAACAGCGAATGCGAGCGCATGTCCGTCGCACCGCCGCGCTTTTTGCTGACCTTCCGGATGAGCTCCTGCGATGACCGCGCACGGGATTGCAAGTGACCGCCACGCTCTCACCTGCTAGGTTCCGTCTGCACAGCCGAGAACAGTGCATGAAACTCGGGAAAGGCACGCAAGAGCCTAAACGCATGGCTTGAGCGGCGTAGCGGAACGACCCGTGATTTTGTATTCCCAAGCAGGATCGATTGTCTCGGTCACTCGAGCGCAAGGCAATATGCACGTCTCGTCGACAAATGGGTGTTAACGATTGGTCTCGACAGTCGGGAATGTGGCACGCACTCGATGCGAAGAACGAAGCCTTCGCTGATTTACAAAGCCACAGGCTATCTCCGCGCCGTACAAATCCTGCTCAGCCATACCAACATCGAGAATACAATCAGATACCTCGGCGTAGATGTCGATGATCCTCTCACGCTGTCCGAACGGACCGAAATTTGATCCCTCACCGGCTTCTCGACGTTTTCGGAAGCCGGCATTCGCGCATGAAACAAAGGCAGCTAACAAATCTCGGTTTTTGGTGGCGGAACGACCGTTTTGTCGGCGGCTATCGCCGCTGTCACGCTGCACTGCGAGAGACCGTACCTGTCGCTATCGGCCTAAATCAGCCCTTGGCGGCCACTTCAGGCTCGGCGATCCGCTCGCTTCACACAGCGTGGACGACGCGGCCGAGCTCCTCGACCTGCTCGCCGAGCCACGTGAGTTCTTCCTCGCTGATGCGGTAATGCTTCGAGTAGCGCGCCTTCACATAGGCCTGCTTGAGCTTCTCGAACATCACGCGCTGCTTGCGGTTGTCCTCGGGCCAGACATACATCAGGCGCCGGTCGATGAGGTTGGCCTGTGACCGTAAGAAACCGAGGTTGTGAACGTGTGGAGTATAGAACGTGCAGACCAGAAGCACGCAGTGGTAGAGTCGCTCGGTTGCCTGATGAAAATCGAAGGCCGCATCTCTTAGGTAGCCCTGCCCGACGTCAAACTTGGCGATATTGTAGCGCTTCATCGCCGAAGGAAACCACTCATCGAAGTATTCCCGCGCCATTTTTAGCGCATCCTTCGGCGTCTTGGGCTTTGGCGTATGGAGCACGCTGTCGTCGCTCTGGTAGAGCGCGATGCCGTCCTTGGCGACGTCCATGAAGAAATACCGGCCATGGGCAAGGCCGTCGTTCACCTCCTGCAGCGTGTGCACGATGAAGTTGACTGGGGTTTTGATGCTCTTCGTGATGCCGTACTCGCGGTGGAAACGCTCCTCGGCCTTCGCCCAGTATTTCACATAGTCGGTGAGCCGCTTGTCGTTGACGATGACGAGGAGGTCGAAGTCGGACTTGTAGCCCTTGGCGGTGTGCGGTTCGTCGACCCAGCCGCCGCGTGCGTAGCTGCCGTAGAGAATGACCTTGGTGATGCGGCCCTTCTTCTTCCACTGGTGCTGGCGAGCGCGAGGACGTCATTGAACTCCTCGAACAGGATTTCGACGACGCGCTCAAGCTCGCGCTGCTTTGCGGGCGGCAGATGATCGAGGCTCGTGCGCATAGGATGATCTGCCCCCACCGAGTGGACCGATTGGTTTGTTAGTGCATTAAGCTCATCGCCGCCATATCCGGACGGAGGTGGAGCGAAGCGGAACCGGAGGCCGGATATGGCGGTGTCGCCGTTTCTGGTGCCGGTGGCCGATAGCCAAGACTGCTGTGCGGGCGGACGTGGTTGTACAACACGGCGACGCAACGCCCACGGGACCGAAGTTCGAGAAGTTCTCTATCGCTGGCATCCCTGGGCTGGCTGGCATGTCCACATCCATGAGCAGGTCGAACGAGCCGGTTCGGTTAATCTGCGCTGTAGCAAGACGGGAGCGACTTCGGACCGGTGGCTCGAGATTCCGGCGTGGATGTTCGACCCTGCTGCGTGCGCCCTGGCACGGATGGGTGCGTCCCCCCAAGTCGATGTCGGCGCGCTGAGCGCCTTGGTCAAGTTATTGCGAGCCGCAGCGCCGGTTTCAGCATTGTCGGATTCGAGCGCAGCATCGGGCCCTCACGACTCACATTCGGGAGGTCTCAATGCCGCGCAAGTCCAAGACGTTGCAACTCGACCTGTTCTCCTGCCCACGCGATTTCGAGATATCCAAGACACCACGGTGGGACACCCTGCCAGCGCAGACACGCCAGACGTTGACGTCGTTGATGGTGCGCCTGTTGCTCGAGCACTTCGACGATCCCGTTGCGGAGCTGCGGGAGGTGCAAGATGATCTCTGAGAAGATCGGGCCGCAGCATCTCGAGCGCAAGGCAATCCTGTATGTGCGGCAGTCCTCGGTCCATCAGGTCCTCCACAACCGTGAGAGCAGCACCCTGCAATACGCCATGCGCGGCCGCCTCACAGCAATGGGCTGGTCGCACATCGAGACAATCGACGACGATCTTGGTCGATCCGCGGCGGGCGGTGTGACGCGCGCCGGTTTCGACCGCATGGTCGCAGAGGTTTGCCTGGGCAAGGTCGGCGCCGTCGCGGCGCGGGAAGTCTCCCGCTTCGCCCGTAATAGCCGCGACTGGCAGCAGCTCATCGAGATGTGCCGCGTGGTCGATACGGTGCTGATCGACCAGGAGACCGTGTATGCCCCGCGCCAGGGTAATGACCGGTTGCTACTCGGCCTGAAGGGCAGCCTCAACGAGTATGAGTTGGATCTCCTGCGCCAGCGTTCGCTCTCGGCCCGTTACGAGAAGGCCCGGCGCGGCGAACTGGTCGTTGCCGCCCCCGTGGGCTTCGTGAAGGCCGGCGACCGGATCGAGAAGGATCCTGACCGACGCGTCCAGGAAGCCATTGCCCTTGTGTTCGACAAGGTGGCCGAACTCGGCAGTGCGCGGCAGGCGCTGCTCTGGTTCATCGAACATGGGCTGGATTTGCCCGCAAAGCGCAACAACGGTGATGTCGTATGGCGCAGGCCGAGCTATGCTACCATTCACCGAATGATCGAGAACCCGATCTACGGTGGAGCTTATGCCTATGGTAAGAGCCGTGCCGCGACCGGATATGATGGCACCGCCATGCGGTCGAGGAGCCGTCGTAAGGCGCGGGATGAGTGGCTGGCACTCATCCCCGGCTCGCACGAAGGCTACGTCAGCTGGGAGCGCTCGGAGGATATCCGGAAGATGGTGAGCGATAATGTTCCCACCAGTCAGCATCATGGAGCGCCCAAGCACGGCGACGCATTGCTTGCTGGGCTCATCCGTTGCCGACGCTGCGGACGCAAGCTGACGGTGCGCTACACCGGCGCCAAGCATGATATCCCACGTTATTCCTGTTGGCGGGGCCTGCTCGATAACGGCGAGCCGCGCTGCATCGCGTTCGGCGGATTGCGGGTCGACGATGCGATCGAGCGGGCTCTATTGCAGGTTCTTGAACCCGGAGCGATCGCCGCCTCGGTTGAGGCCGAAGCACAAGCGGCCGATCGCCGCGATCAAGTCCGTGATGTGTTGATGCGTGATCTCGAGGCGGCACGCTACGCAGCCGACCGGGCTTTCCGGCAATATGATGCCGCCGATCCGCAGAACCGATTGGTGGCAGCCGAACTGGAAACGCGATGGAACCGCGCCCTCACGCGTGCCGGCGAGGTGGAAGCCAGGATTGTCGCGCACGATGCCTCGACAGCACATCCGGCCTTACCGTCGCTCAAGGATATTGATGGTCTTGCCAGCGATCTCGAAGCAGTGTGGAACGCCCCGCAGTCCGATGCGCGGCTGAAGAAGCGCATCGTGCGCACTCTCATCCAGGAGGTGGTCGCCGACATTGATCACGACGCATCCGAGATCGTGCTGCTGATCCACTGGGTCGGCGGTGTTCACACCGATTTGCGGCTGCCGAGGCGCCGCAAAGGACAGCGCAACAGCACCTCCGCCGACATCATTGCCGCCGTGCGCGAACTGGTTCTCATCGCCAATGACGATCTGATCGCCGGCATCCTAAACCGCAACGGGCTGGTGACGGGGCACGGCAACCGCTGGACTCGCGAGCGGGTCACCGCGCTTCGATCACATCACCGGATTCCCGTCTTCCGCACGGTCGCTGACGGTCCCGCGCCGTGGCTCAACCTGAGCCAGGCTGCCCGCCACATCGGCGTGGCATCCAAAACTCTCCGGATCGCCGCCGAAGCCGGCGAGATCAAAGGCATCCACCCTCTGCCGGAAGGCCCATGGATATTCTGTCGCACCGAACTCGACGGATCAGCCGCCCATCACCTTGCAAAACGAGCGCGGCAAAATCCAAAATACCCCACGGGATCGCATCCCGATCAACAAACCCTATTTTCTTCAACCACATAGACAGATGGGTGTTATGAAGCAGGATTGTAATGCCGCCGCCAGGCTTCGATCAGCACCCTGGCCTCGGCGAGGCTGTAGAAGATTTCACCATTGAGCAGTTCGTCGCGCAGCGACCCATTGAAGCTTTCATTATAGCCATTCTCCCATGGCGATCCCGGCGCGATGTAGAGCGTCTTCACGCCGATCTGCCGCAGCCATTGCTGGACGGCATTGGCGATAAATTCGGCGCCATTATCTGACCGTATATGTGCAGGCGGGCCGCGCGAGATGAACAGGTCCGCCAAGGCCGCCAGCACATCCTCATGTTTGAGCTGTCGCGCAACGATAAGCGCCAGACATTCCCTGCTGGCCTCGTCGATGATCGTCAGGATGCGGAACTTGCGGCCGTCATGCGTGCGCCCCTCGACGAAGTCGTAGGCCCACACATGCCCAGGATACTCAGGCCGCAGGCGGATGCATGATCCGTCGTTGAGCCATAGACGCCCGCGTTTGGGCTGGCGCTGCGGCACCTTGAGCCCTTCGCGCCGCCATATCCGCTCGACCCGTTTATGGTTCACCGTCCACCCCGCATGGCGCAGCAACGCCGTGACCCGGCGGTAGCCGTAACGACCATATTGCTTTGCCAAGGCGATGATGTCCTCCGTCAGCGCCTGTTCGTCATCCGCCCCACGCGGCACTTTACGCTGTGTCGATCGATGCTGCCCCAGAACCCGGCATATCCGTCGCTCGGATAGCCGGACTGGCAAATCCCGTCGTATATGATCGATGCAGCGCCTTCGCCGCGCGGGGCTCAGAAGTTTCCCCGTGCAGCTTCCTGCAATATCAGCTTGTCCAGCGTCAGGTCCGAGATCGCCCGGCGAAGCCGCTGGTTCTCTTTCTCCAGATCCTTCATCCGCCGCGCCTGGTCAGTCTTTAGGCCGCCATACTCCTTGCGCCAGCGATAGTAAGTCTGTTCGCTGACTGCGATCCGGCGACACGCCTCCGCCGTCGAGGCCCCCTGGGCCAGCACGATCTCAACTTCACGCAGCTTCCCGATAATCTCTTCCGGCTTGTGCTTCTTGCTTGGCATTCGTCATCCCTTTCGTGGTCCAGACTATCATAGTCTCTGGGCCACTCAGCGGGGGGCAGATCACTGGTCGCGGTAGACGGCCGGATCGGAGGCTGCGGCGATCTGGCTTGCCGGTATCGCCCTGACGACACGCGCGACGGCCGCATAGCTGGGGGTTCGGTGTCCATGCGCGATGGCGAGTTCCTGCACCTTTCGGTGAATGGCGGCGACCGGGGGTCGCGGGCGCTTGGTGGCGAGAGTGCGGGTCAGTTCGACCAGATGTTCCGGCAGGTGCAGCCTGCCCCGATCGTTGCGCGGCAGACGCGCGAGACCGGCAAGTCCTTCGGCACGGTAGCGCCCGAGCCAGCGCTGCAACGTCCGCTCGCTCAGCGTGCCGGTGCGGGCGAGGTCCGCGAGCGGGATGCCATCGGCGAGGTGCGGTTCAAGGACGCGGTAGCGCTCGATCGCCAGCGGCGGGACAAGCGCCGGATGCGTCACCGCCGACGGTCCGTGTCGCAGGTAAGGAAAACGGAGATTTGCCTGCCCATCGCCATGCGAGTCCGCTCGCGTTGCCAAACCGGCCTGTTCGACGTAAATCTACCCGGTAAAGAAAACTAGGGCAACATAGACCTGCCGATGACGACTTTCTTCCCAAACCGCGCCCGATCGGGGCGCCACCGGCCCTACGCATGAAAATCGGTTACGCCCGCGTATCGACCGCCGAGCAGAACCTGGACCTCCAGCGTGATGCGCTGAAGGCTGCCGGCTGCGAGAAGGTCATCACCGACAAGGCCTCCGGGGCGACTGCCGCTCGCCCTGGATTGGAAAAGGTGAAGGAGCTGCTTCGCGCCGGCGACACACTGGTGGTCTGGCGCCTCGACAGGCTCGGCCGCTCGCTCCGTGATCTGATCGGATGGATGACCTACCTCGACGAGGAAAAGGTCGGGCTGCTGAGCCTGCACGAGGCGATCGACACGACCACCACGTCGGGCAAGCTTACCTTCCACCTGTTCGGGGCATTGGCGGAGTTCGAGCGCAACCTGATCCGCGAGCGGACCCAGGCCGGTCTCACCGCAGCCCGCGCTCGCGGCAAGAAGGGTGGCCGGCCGGCCGCACTCGGCAAGGACAAGCGCGACCTGCCCGTCAGGCTCTACCACGAGAACACGATGCCGATCGCCAAGATTTGCTCGATGCTCGGCATCTCCAAGCCAAAACTCTACGCCTATGTGCGATCGGCCGAGACCAAGCCGGTAGCCGCGTAGCGACGCTCGCCGACAAATAGCGCGATCAGAATGCCGCCACTTAGCGCGAGCGTTTACACCGTTCGCGGTCCCGATCGGCCCAGCGTCCCCCGGAACCGTTCGTTATCGGGAAGGCATCTAAGCGGTCTGCACCATCCTTCATCTAAAGTTCTCCAAGCGCTTCTGAGGATTTTCGGGCGCACCAAAAGCACTTGCTCCTCCAGTGGCTGGAGCATGTAACCGCAATTTGCTCTCCTGCGGACGGGGGGCTGGAGGTGGCTTTTTGACGGCCCGTGTTGAAGCAATCGGTATGTCTCGACGCTCATTAGTGGCGCGGCTGGTGGCCTGTGGAACCGGCTTGGTGCTCGGTTCTCCAACGCTCGCGCGACAGACTTCCCGGTCTGCGGGCTCGTGGAACTTCGGTGCGGCTCACCTCGAATGGGAGCCGCTGGAAGTCGGCACGGGTGATACCCTCCTTGTTTCGGCACAAGTGCGCGGAGTGCCGGTGCGGGCGGTGCTCGACAGTGGCAGCGGCGCGTCGATCATGAGCACGGCGCTCGCGGCGAAGCTCGGCTTGAACGATGGTGAGCGGCGCATGATTAGCGGGCTGAGCGCCAAGGCCCCGGTGCTGCTGGTCCGCGACATCGACGTACAGCTCGCCCGCGAAACCCGTCGCTTACCCTTTGCCGTCGTTGGTGATCTGAGTTCAGTGTCGGCGGCCTTCGGACGACCGATCGATATCCTCCTCGGTGCCGATATGTTCACGGGTAGCTGCATCGCGCTCGATTTCGCGAAAAGGCGTATGGCGGTCGTCAAGTCAGGCACGTTTCTCGCCGGTCCCGACTGGCGCGCTGTCGCGCTCGGGCGCGGTGCCAAGCAGGAGCTGTTCATTCGAGCTTCCGTCTCGGGTTTGCCTCCCGTGCCCTTGATGATCGATCTTGGCAGCTCGGCCGCGCTGATGCTCTCGTCGGCCTATGCCCGCGATCAAGGGCTGTTGAACGGGAAGCTCGTCTCGACCGCGGCGATCGGCGGCGTCGATGGTGTGCGTATCAACGATGCTTTCACGATCCAGAACATCAACATCGAAGGGCTTGGCGTCTCGAACGTCCCCACACTCGGGATGAGAGCTTGGCTCTCCACCAGCACGGTTGGCAATGTCGGCCTACCGCTGATCGCTCAATTCGACGTGGTGTTCGACGTGACCGCCGGATTCGTGTGGCTCCGGCCACTCGGTCCTCGTCGTCGCCTGCCGATGCTGAAGGACCGTAGCGGCCTTGGCCTCGCAGCCTCACCAACGGCGCTCACCGTTGTTCATGTGGCGGCGAACAGTCCCGCGGAAAAGGCTGGCTGGGCGGTCGGCGACCGGATCGTGGCGGTGAACGGCCATTCGATCGATGCGAACTATACGCGTGGGGAGCTCTGGCAAGTGCGCTCCCGGCCTGCTGGCACCCTCGTAAAGCTGACGATGGCCTCGGGTGATGTGCGCGAGCTCAGGCTGGCCGATTATTATTGATCGGCTTGAGGGTGGCCTTTGCCGATCGCCTTCATGATCCGACAATCGGCCATGCGCGCCTTGGTGCAGCTCTGGCTGAGCATTGCCAACTCATCCCGCAACACCGCGAGTTGCGCCAGTCTCTCCTCCACATCCTTGAGGTGCTGAGCAGCGATAGCTGAGGCGGCACCACAATCCTGGTCCGGGTTCTGCGCCAGCCCCATCAACGAACGGATCTCGTCGACGGAGAAGCCAAGCCGGCGACCGTTGCGGATGAAGTGCAAACGCTCAATGTCACTGGCATCGTAGGTTCTGCGACCCGACGCCGTGCGAGGGGCGGATCGGAGCAACCCGATCGACTCATAAAAGCGGATCGTCGTCACCTTCGTCGAGGTCTCGCTGGCGAGCTGCCCAATCATCACCGGCTTCATCATGCCATCCTTGCTTATGCGAACGTGTCGCACATTTCGCTTGCTTCTACAGCGACTGGAGGTGGTAAGGAAGGCCGCATGAATGCTTCTACCGAAAGCTGCGGGTGCCACGGGGAGCCCGCGCGCGCGCAAACCGATCCGGCCTATCGCCGTGCGCTGCTGACCGTCGTGGTGCTCAACCTCGGCTTCGGAGTCGCCGAGCTGTTCGGCGGGTTCATCGCCGATAGCCAAGCGCTGAAAGCGGATTCCCTCGATTTTCTCGGGGACGGGTCGATCAGCCTTATCGGTCTTCTCGCGCTTGCCTGGTCCGCACGGGCGAGGGCAAAGGTCGCGCTGACGCAGGGGTTGTTTCTCGGTGCGCTTGGCGTGGGCGTAATCGGTTTCGCGATTTGGCGCGCCCTGAACGCAACCGCGCCCGATGCCGAACTGATGGGCACAATCGGCGTTGTCGCGCTCGCGATCAATGTCGTGTCCGCCTTGGTGCTTGCGCGTTTCCGGGAAGGGGACGCCAATGTTCGCGCGATCTGGCTGTTCAGCCGCAACGACGCGCTCGCCAACGTGGCGGTGATCGCCGCGGCCGGTCTGGTGGCGTGGACAGGAAGCGCCTGGCCGGACCTCGCCGTCGCCGGCCTCATCGCCCTCCTGTTCCTCCACTCCGCTTATGAAATCGTCACTGGCGCTCGGCGCGAATTGGGAGAGCGGTAGTGCGTCTGCTCGCGTTGATCCGGGCAATGCTCTCGTTGCGGCTGCTCTCCGCGCTCGCGGCGCTGCTGATCCCTGCTGCGGCAATCGCCGAACCCGGCGACGTGCAAACCGCATGGCGGCTGCTCGACTATATGGCCGTCGATTATGGCGGCGCGGTCGCCAACGGTCGGATCAAGAGCACGTCGGAATATGCCGAGATGACGGAGTTCGCCGCGTCGGTCTCGACACGGCTTCAGGGCCTGCCGGCGAAGCCGGAGCGTCAAGCCCTCATCCAGCGGGCTGCCAACCTCCAGGCGGTGATCGCGGAAAAGGGACCGACTGAACAGGTGGCAACATTGGCGCACGGGCTCGCGGCCGATCTGTTGCGCGCCTACCCGGTGCCGCTCGCGCCCGATAAGGCTCCGAACCTCGTCTCCAGCGATGCACTGTTCCGACAATCCTGCGCGTCCTGCCACGGGATGACGGGCAACGGCCGTGGCCCTGACGCCGCCAAGCTCGCTACGCCCCCGATTGCTTTCACCGATGCCGAGCGCGCGCGCCAGCGCAGCGTGTTCGCGCTCTATCAGGTGGTGACGCAAGGCATCGACGGGACCGCGATGCAGAGCTTCGCCGATCTGCCCAACGATCAGCGCTGGGCGTTAGCATTCCGAGCCGGGAGCTTCGCCTTCACGGATGCGCAGGCGCGCGAAGGCGAGCGGCTTTGGAAATCCGACCCGACCCTTCGCCGGCGCATTCCGGACCTGAAAACCCTGGTCGCGCTCACCCCGGCCGCGCTCGGCGCGGCGATCGGCGACGCCAAGGCTGACCCAGTGCTCGCGTTCCTGCGTCGTCATCCCGAACAGGTGATACAACAGGCTCCCGGCTCGCTCGCGGTCGCCCGCGCCAAACTCGCCGAAAGCGTGGCGGCTGCGCGGCGCGGCGATGCGCGCATGGCGAAAGAGCTGGCGCTGTCGGCCTATCTCGATGGGTTCGAGCCGATCGAGCCAACACTCACCGCGCGCGACGCGACGCTGATGGGTCGAATCGAGGGCGCGATGGGGGAGTTCCGCGCCTCGATCGACCGGGGCGCGTCGCCCGATGATCTCGCGGAGAAGGTCGCAGTACTGGGCGGCCTTTTCGACGATGCGGAAGCGGCGCTCGCGCCTGATGCCGCCACCGAAGCGTCCACGTTCCTGGGCGCGTTCACGATCCTGCTGCGTGAAGGGCTCGAAGCCCTGCTCATCGTTGTCGCCATGATCGCGTTCCTGCGTAAAGCCGAGCGCGGCGAGGCGCTGCGGTACGTGCATGGCGGCTGGGTCAGCGCGATCATCGCGGGCGGGATCACCTGGGCGGTCGCCACCTATGCGATCGGGATCAGCGGTGCGAGCCGGGAGCTGACGGAAGGGTTTGGCTCGCTGTTCGCCGCGGTCGTGCTGCTCTCGGTCGGGATTTGGATGCACGGCAAGGCGCAGGCCGATCAGTGGCAGCGCTATATTCGCGAGAAGATGTCGCGGGCGCTCTCGGGCGGGTCGGGCTGGTTCCTGTTCGGGCTGGCGTTCGTCGTAGTTTATCGCGAGGTCTTCGAGACGATCCTGTTCTATGCCGCGCTTTCGGCGCAAGGTGACAACGGGATGCTTCTCGCGGGGGCCGGGTCGGCGATTGGACTGCTCAGCCTGATCGCTTGGGCCATGCTTCGCTACAGTCGCAAGCTGCCGATCGCGCAGTTCTTCCGCTATAGCTCCTGGCTCATGGCGGTCCTGACCGTCGTGCTGGCGGGTAAAGGCGTCGCCGCGCTCCAGGAAGCCGGCCTTATCAACATCGCACCGCTCGCGGACGTGCCACGGCTGTCGATGCTCGGCGTGTTTCCCACTTGGCAATCGGTGCTGGCGCAACTCCTGATGGCGGTCGCCATTGCGGTCGGGTTCGCCTGGAACGGGCGCGACCGATCCCGCTCGGGTTCCGGCTCAGTGACCCTTGGTTCGAATTAGTGCAATGACATGAAAACCCTTCCGTGATAGAGGCAAGCTAGTGCGAGCCTTTTTGCCTTTCCTGACATGCCTGATGCTGGTCCTGACCAGCTTCTCCGGCATGGCCCATGCCGCCGATCTGGCGGGGGGAAGCATCGCGGGCGTTGAGTTCACGGTCCATACCGCCGGTGACATCGATCAGGTGCCATCGGACTCGGACAAGAATGTCCCGCATCATCACAATTATTGTCACGGACACGACGTCGGCGCGCCTGCGCGCACGACGATGGAATATACCCCCGTCCTCACAGTGCCCAAGCCGACAATCTCCGCCTCTGCGTCGCTCGACGGCCGCACCGGCATGGTCCATTTGAGGCCCCCCCAAGCCTGACGTCCGATTTGGGCGTGCGTTGGCGCGCCCCTGTCGATCATCGTCAGGAGTCCTATTTTCATGAATCGTATCCTCGCGGCCATGCTGGCCGCAGCGTCTTGCGCCACGATGGCGCAGGCGCAGGTCGGACCGTCCGCGCCTGTTGCGCAGGATGCGCCGGTCTACACGCTTGACCAAGCGGTCAGTGCAGCGGGCGGTTCGGCCCCTGCTGCGGAAGCGGCGACAGCTGGAATCGACGCGGCCCGTGCAGGTCGCACAGTCGCCGGCTTGCGGCCCAATCCGGTGGTTCAAGGCCAAGTCGAGAATGTCATCGGCTCCGGGCCGTATCGGGGGGTCCGCAGCGCGGAAACCACGGTCGGCTTTGCGATCCCGATCGAGCTAGGCGGCAAGCGCGGCGCCCGCGTCGCGGTCGCCAATGCGCAATTGTCCCGGGCCGAGATCCAGGCCGCGATCATCGCGGCGGATGTCCGGCTTCAGGTAACGCAGCTCTATGTCGAAGCGGTCGCGGCCGATCGCCGGGTAATGACAGCCCGCGATCAGGCCCGGATCGCCAGCGATGCGCTGCGGGCCGCGAGCGTTCGCGTGCAGGCAGGGCGGGCATCGCCACTCGAGCAACAGCGCGCGGATGTCGCGCGTATCAATGCCGACGCCAATGTGGAGCGGCAGCTTCGCTTGGCCGAGGCGGCCCGCGCCAATCTGGCGCGTCGGATCGGACGGCCGATCGACGGCCTGCTCGATGACACGCTGCTCGATCGCCTTCCCGATGTGAACGTCTATGGGCCGTTGGCACCGGTCAACACGACCGGCACACTCGCGCTGGCGGCAGCCAACGCGGATTTCTCCATTGCCGAAGCCGGCGTGCGGCTCGCGCGCGCCAATCGCGTGCCTGACCTGAACGTCGGGCCGTCGATCCGCCGCCTGGAAGCGACCAACGACATGGCGGCGGTGTTCAGCGTGTCGATCCCGATCCCGGTGTTCAACAATGGTCGCGCCGCGATTGCGCAGGCGACCGCGCAGCGGACCCAGGCGGATGCGCAGCGCCGCGTGACCGCGCTCGACATCGAACAGGCGATCACGGACGCGCAGGCGCAGGCGGCCAATGCCGCAACGACGGCTCGTGCGGCGTCGGGGCCGGCGCTGGCGGCTGCACAGGAGGCCGCCCGCATCGCGCGGATCGGCTATCGCGAGGGCAAGTTCGGCCAGCTCGAATTGCTCGATGCTGAACGCACGCTCGCCGAAACGCGGGTCGCCGCGATCGACGCGCTTGCCAATTACCAGAATGCCCGCGCGCAAGTGGAGCGACTGACCGCTCGTGCGCCCAATGGGGGGAATCAGTGATGAAGAGCTTTTATCTCGCGGGCGCGGCGTCGCTCGCCCTGCTCTTGGCTGCCTGCGGCGGCAAGGATGGCGGAAACGAGGCAACTGCCGAAGGCGCAGCTGCCAATGAGACGGCAGCGGGCACGGAAAAGGGCGGTGCTGAAGGCGGTCATGCCGGTGAAGGCGTCGTCACATTGGGTGCCGACCAGATCGCCACAGCGGGCGTCCAGGTCGGACGGCCGATCATCGGCGGGGCCGGGACGATCGAGCTGCCCGCGATCATCGAGGGCGACCCACAGGGAACGCAGGTCGTCTCGGCCGCAATTGCGGGACGCGTGGTCGCGCTCACCCGTAACCTCGGCCAATCGGTCGGACGCGGCCAGACCATTGCGGTCATCGAAAGCCGCGAGGCGGCGCAGATCAAGGGCGAGGTCGAGGCGGCGCGGGCGCGGCTTCAGCTCGCTAATTCGAACCTCGCGCGCGAACAGCGGCTGTTCGCGCAGAGAGTCTCCCCTGAACAGGATCTGATCGCCGCCCGCACAGCGGCGACGGAGGCGCGGATCGCCCTGACGCAGGCGCAGAGCATGGTTTCGGCGGCGGGTGTCGGCGGCGGCGGGCTCAACCGGCTCGGCATTGCCGCGCCGATCTCGGGCCAGATCATTGCGCGCCCCGTGACGCTGGGACAAACGGTCGCGGCGGATGCCGAACTCTATCGCATCGCCAACCTGAGCCAGGTGTCGATCGCGCTTAATCTCAAGCCCGAGGATGCGGGCCGGGTGCGTCCCGGCAATACGGTGCTGGTGAAGGCGGCAGGCCGTCAGGCGACCGCCCGCGTGACCTTCGTGTCGCCGGCGCTTGATCCGCAGACGCGGCTCGTGCCTGCGCTCGCCACCCTCGACAATCGCGGTGGCGAATGGCGGGTCGGCGAGCCTGTGACGGCAGCCGTGCAGCTCACGGGCAGCGGCGGGAGCGGGGCGGTCCGCGTGCCGACGACGGCGGTCCAGAGTTTCGAGGGCAAGTCGGTCGTGTTCGTGCGCACGCCCACCGGCTTCAAGGCGACCCCGGTCCAGCTCGGCGATGCGTCGGGCGACACGGTGATCGTCCGGTCGGGCCTGACCGGCAACGAACAGATCGCCACCACCGGAAGTTTCACGCTCAAGGCCGAGATCGGCAAGGGCGAAGCGAGCCACGAGGATTAAGCCATGATCGCCCGTATCGTAACCTGGGCGGTCGAGAAGCGCTGGCTAGTCCTGCTCCTCACCGTCATCGTCGCCGCCATCGGCGCCTTTTCCCTCTACCGGCTACCGATCGACGCGGTGCCGGACATCACCAACAATCAGGTCCAGATCAACGTCCGCGCGCCTGCCCTCTCGCCCGAGCTGGTCGAGAAGCAGGTGTCGTTTCCAATCGAAACCGCGCTCGCCGGCACCCCCGGCCTGGAATATACGCGCTCGTTGAGCCGCAACGGCTTCGCGCAGATCACGGCGGTCTTTTCGGACGCGACGGACATCTATTTCGCCCGCCAGCAGGTGGGCGAGCGTCTGCGGGGCGTGCAAGAGAATCTGCCCGACGGCGTGAACCCTGAAATGGGTCCGATCGCGACAGGCCTGGGCGAGGTGTACATGTACACCGTTCGTCTCGATCATCGCGAGGACGACAAGCACAAGCCCGGTGAACCGGGCCAACAGCCCGATGGCAGCTACATCACGCCAGAGGGCGAGCGACTGACGACCGAAGAGGACAAGGCGACCTACCTGCGCACCGCGCAGGACTGGATCGTGACGCCGCTTCTGAAGACCACACCGGGCCTCGCCGGTGTCGACTCGATTGGCGGTTACGCCAAGCAGTTCCTCGTCGTGCCCGACGTGCAGAAGCTGGCCTCGCTCGGCATCACGCTGACGGACCTGGGAAATGCGCTGGAGCGCAATAACACCAGCGTCGGCGGTGGCTTCGTCAATCGCAATGGCGAAGGTCTGGCTGTTCGCTCGGATGCGCTCGTTCGCAATGCCAGCGAGTTGGCCAGGACCGTGATCGCGACACGTAACGGCGTGCCGATCACGGTCGAACAAGTTGCGACTGTGAAGACGGGTCAGGCGATCCGCATGGGTTCGGCATCGGAGAACGGTACCGAAGTCGTCGTCGGCACGGCGATCATGCGGATCGGCGAGAACAGCCGCATCGTGTCGACCGCGGTCGCTGAGAAACTGAAGACGATCAACGCTTCGCTGCCTCCTGACGTCGTAATTCAGCCGGTGCTGAACCGCACCGAGCTGGTCAATTCGACGATCAAGACGGTCGCGAAAAACCTGTCCGAAGGCGCGGTGCTGGTCATCGTCGTGCTCTTCCTGCTGCTCGGCAACTTCCGTGCGGCCCTGATCGCGGCGTTGGTCATCCCGATCACCATGATGCTGACAGGCTTTGGTATGCTGCGCGCTGGGGTCTCGGCCAATCTGATGAGCCTTGGGGCTTTGGACTTCGGTCTGATCGTCGACGGCGCCGTCATCATTGTCGAAAACGCGCTGCGCCGGCTTGCCGAGCAACAGCATCATGAAGGCCGATTGCTCAGCGTCAAGGAACGGCTCGCGACCGTGGCAGCCGCTGCGCGTGAGATGATCCGTCCCTCTGTGTACGGGCAGGCAATCATCATCCTCGTCTACGTACCGCTGCTCACGCTGACCGGCGTGGAGGGTAAAACGTTCGGACCGATGGCGCTGACCGTCATCATCGCGCTCGCCTTCGCCTTCATCCTCTCTCTCACCTTCGTGCCGGCGATGATTGCGATCTGGCTGTCGAAGAAGGTCGAGGAGAAGGACGGCCGCATCATCACGTGGCTGAAGAAGCGCTACGAACCCGGTCTCGACCGGGCCATGAAGCGCCCGACGCTGACGATCGGTGCGGGTGTGGGAAGCCTTGTGGTGGCGGCGCTTGCTTTCACTACGCTCGGCTCGGTGTTCCTGCCGCAGCTCGACGAAGGCGATTTGCTGATCCAGTCGCTCCGCATTCCGGCAACGTCGGTCCAGCAGAGCCAGGCGATGCAGGTGCCGATCGAGCGGATGATGTCGAAGCAGCCGGAGGTGCAATTCGTCTATTCCAAGACGGGCACCGCCGAGCTGGCGGCCGACCCGATGCCGCCGAACGCGACCGACATGTTCGTCATCCTGAAGCCGCGCAAGGATTGGCCGGATCCTGAGCTTCCCAAGGAGGAGCTGGTCAGCCGGATCGAGGGTAATCTCGCGAAGATTCCGGGAAATGCCTACGAGATCACCCAGCCCATCCAGATGCGCTTCAACGAGCTGATCGCCGGCGTGCGCGGCGACATCGCGGTGAAGGTGTTCGGGGACGACTTCAACCAGATGAACCGGACGGCCGAGCAAATCGCGGCGGTGCTGCGCAGAACGCAAGGCGCAGCGGACGTGAAGGTGGAGCAGACGACCGGTCTTCCCATGCTCGACATTCGCGTCAACCGCGACGCGATGGCGCGGTTGGGCGTTACGGCTCAGGATGTGCAGGACACCGTGACTGCGACGATCGGCGGGCGAACATCGGGCCAGATCTTCGAGGGCGACCGTCGCTTCCCCGTGGTGATCCGCCTGTCGGAGGCGCAGCGTGCCGACATCGGCCTGCTCCAACAGGTGCAGGTGCCGGTGGCAGGCGGCGGCTATGTACCGCTGTCCAGCGTCGCCGAGATCAAGGTGGTCGATGGTCCGAACCAGATCAGCCGCGAGAACGGCAAGCGGCGCGTGGTGGTGCAAGCCAACGTGCGTGGCCGCGACGTCGGATCCGTCGTGGCGGATGCGCAGGCGGCGATCGGCAGCCAACTCCGGCTGCCTGCCGGCACCTATCTCGAATGGGGCGGCCAGTTCGAGAACCTCCAATCGGCAAGCGAACGGCTGAAGCTGGTCATTCCGGCTTGCTTCATTTTGATCCTGCTGCTCCTCTACGGGGCGTTGGGATCGGTCCGCGACGCCGCGATCGTGTTCACCGGCGTGCCTTTCGCGCTGGTGGGCGGCGTCCTGTTGCTGTTCCTGCGGGGCATGGACTTCTCGATCTCGGCGGCAGTGGGCTTCATCGCCCTCTCGGGCATCGCGGTCCTCAACGGCCTCGTCATGGTCAGCTCGATCCAAGATCTGATCCGATCAGGGATGAGCCGCGAGGAAGCCGCGCATGTTGGCGCGATGCAGCGTCTGCGACCCGTCATCATGACCGCGCTAGTCGCCAGCCTCGGCTTCGTGCCGATGGCGCTGGGCGAAGGCGCCGGCGCAGAGGTTCAAAAGCCTTTGGCGACGGTCGTCATCGGCGGTCTGATCTCGGCGACGCTTCTTACGCTGTTCGTGCTGCCGACACTCTATGCCCGGTTCGGGCAGAAAGTGATCGAGAAACCCGAGCACTACAATGAGGAGCATGAAGGGGACGACCACGGTCAGACCTTCGTGAACAACTTGGCCTGATGGATGGGCGGGGCGATCCGCGATCGCCCCGCCCATCTCTGGGAGATGGGGATATGCCTCGCACCATAACCAGCTCGATGCTTCACGGCGGGCCACTGCGCATCTGGTCGGCACTCACCGATCCGGATCATCGCCGGGCGTGGAGTCCGCTCGTATTTCTCGATGATCCGTCCCGGCTCGGCGACACAGAATGCACCTTTGCGATCCAGGGCATCACCCGGCCAATTCGGACGCCAGCACGGATTGATCGATTCGATAAACCGCACGCCTTCGCTTGGTCCTGCGGCATCCCCTATCTGTTCACGCTCGAAGAGCGGTACGAGCTGGCGGGGGACGATGGCGGCACCAGGCTAACGCATAGCTGCACGCTGCGCGGGGCGCTCTCCCTGCCGTTCGCGGCGATGATGTTGCGCCGCCTGCGATCCCTGATGGTCGAATCTGACGATCGCCTCGCAACCTATCTCCGCTGGCGGGTAGGTCAGCCTGCCCGGGCTATCAATCGTCAGCGCGTCCCCTTCCGCTGCAGGAGGAAGGCGCGATGATGATGCACTGTAAGCGGGTGCTGCCCGCCGTCATCCTCGTTGTCGGGCTCGCGGCGTGCTCGGAAAGAAAGCCGCCAGCCCCGCCAACGGAGCAGCAGATCCATTCGTCCGACAGCGCCGTGGCGACCGGGGAAATGGGGCGGCATAGATATCGCTGTTCCGACGGGGAACCGCTGTTCGTCGATTACAAGGACAACGGCCTGCAGATCGATTTGCGGCGCTCCAACGGGGGACCGCCGATGATGCTGACCGCGCCAGCGCAGGGCCTGCAATATGTCGGCGAAACAGCCACCGCGACCTTCAAGGGGTCGCAGCTCACCATCGTGGAAGGCGATGGCCGTACCCGGATCTGCGAGCAGGAAGGCACGCGATGAACTGCCCTGCCTTCGAACGCCACAGGGCGCTTCGTCGGAAGAGACCGATGTCTGACACGTCGATTTCAAATGTGACAACCTTGTGCGGCCTGAATCGGGCCGGTCTGGCGATCGCGCGCCTCGGCGTCGTTCTCGTCTCCGGGGCGGTTATAGGGGCGTGTAATCCAGCGCCGACCCAGCCTACCGAGCCGGCGCATGAAAAGCATCTGACGTCGAAACTAATCGCGCAGCGCATCATGTACTGCGACGACGGCACACGCGCCGATGTCGACTTCATCGATGACGGCTTGAAAATGGCCGTCACCTGGCTGCCGAAGGGCAGGACCGAGATCCTGCGCGCGCAGCGAACCGGTGACGAGTTTCGCGGCGACCATTCGCGGGCTGTCGTGGCGGGCGGATCGATCGCGTTCACGCGACGCGGGAAGATCCGCGTCTGCCACCGAACCCCGGAGGAGTCCTAGGAAATGCAGGCACTGCTCTATACGCTTGCGCCTGTGCTGGCGGTCGTGCTCGGCGCGATTGTCGCGAGCCGCACCAAGTTGAAACCTGGCCTCGTGGCGGGCCTACAGCATCTCGCTGCCGGCGTCGTGTTCGCGGCGGCAGCGACCGAAATCCTGCCGCAGGTCAAGCATGAGGCATCGCCCAGCGCGACGTTGATCGGCGGGGCGGCGGGCGTCGCGACCATGCTGGGGCTCAAGGCTCTTGAGGCCCGCTTCAAGGGGCCGATGGCGCTACTCGCCGCGATCGGCATCGACATTCTGGTCGACGGCCTGGTGCTCGGCCTCGCTTTCGTGGCGGGCGAGAAGGCAGGTCTCCTGCTGACGATCGCGCTCACTCTGGAAGTGTTATTTCTGGGACTGACGCTGACCGACGAGCTGGCGGAAACCTATCGCTCGCGCTTGCGCATCATCGTGATCGTCTCGGCATTGGCCCTGCTGCTGCCGATCGGCGCGCTCGCTGCCGTGCCGGTCGCCGCGCTGTCGCCGGTGATGATCGCCGGCTTCCTCAGCTTCGGGCTGATGGCGCTGCTCTACCTCGTCACGGAGGAGTTGCTGGTCGAGGCGCACGAGAAACCCGACACCCCGCTCATCAGCTCGATGTTTTTCGTCGGCTTCCTGGCCCTGCTGACACTTGAGGAGATGATGGGATGATCCCGGGCAACGACAACAATGGCGGGCAGGAGCGCCGCACACTGTGGATCGTCCTGCTGCTGAACGCGGCGATCGCTGCGGGCTTCTTCGTTTCCGGCTTCTTCGCGGACTCGAGCGCGCTGATCGCCAACGGCGTCGACAACCTGTCCGATACGGCTGTGTATGCGCTGAGCCTTGTGGCGCTCACCCGGGGCCAGACATGGAAGACACGCGCCGCGGTCGCTTCGGGCGTCATGCTGCTGATCTTCGCGGGCGGCATCTTGATCGATGTCGGACGGCGCTACGTGCAGGGCAGCGAGCCCATCGGACCTACCATGATGGTCATGTCCGCGATCGCCGGCGTCGTGAATTACCTCTGCCTGCGGCTGCTCCAGCGCCTCAAGGATCCGGACGTCAATCTCCGGGCCGCAACCACCTTCAGCTTCAACGACTTCATTTCCAACGGCGGCATCCTGATCGCCGGCGTGCTGGTGCTGTGGTTGGGTACCAATTGGCCGGACCTGCTGGTCGGCTTCGCCACCGCCATCATCGCCATCAAGGGCGGTGTCGAAATCCTGCGCGACGCGCGCGCCGAAACCAAGAAAAGCGAAAGGAGGTCGTCATGAACGACAAGCTCGAACTCGACATTCCAGTGTTGTTGCCGGACCTTCCTGACGCGGCCGATGCCTGCCTGGACCGTCTCGTATCAACCCTGTCAAAGCGCGAAGGTGTCGAGCGGGCGCATGTGATCTGTCTCGACGGCAACACGCCAGCGGCGCTGTGCATCCATTTCGATGCCGCCAAGCTGCCGCTGCCACGGTTGCGCGAAATGGTGCGCGCCGCAGGTGCCGAAATCACCGAGCGCTACGGCCATGCGATCTGGCAGGTGACGGGGATCAACCACGAACGTCGGGCGCGCACGGTCAGCGATGCGCTGTGCGCCTTGCCCGGCGTGGTCCAGGCAAGCGCCAGCACCAGCGGGTCTGTCCGGGTCGAATATGATCGCCGCGAAACCACCGAAGAGGAGGTGCGCGCTGCGCTTCGCAAGCTGAAGGTGAGGGTGGGCAAGCGGGTCGCTGCCGATGAACATGCCGGCCACGACCACGGCCCCGGGGGCCACGGCGCGGGCGAAGAGAAGCACGGCCCCGGCGATGGCCACGACCATAGCCACGCCGAATTTCTCGGCCCCAATACCGAGCTGATCTTCGCGCTCGCCTGTGGCGCGCTGCTGGGGATCGGCTACGCGATCGAGAGGCTGGTCGCTGGCGCGCCCGAATGGCTGCCGACCGCCTGCTATATCGCAGCCTATTTCTTCGGCGGATTCTTCACGCTGCGCGAGGCGATCGACAACCTCCGGATGAAGAAGTTCGAGATCGACACGCTGATGTTGGTCGCTGCGGCCGGCGCCGCTGCGCTGGGCGCATGGGCCGAAGGTGCGCTGCTGCTGTTCCTGTTCAGCCTCGGCCATGCGCTTGAGCATTATGCAATGGGCCGCGCCAAGAAGGCGATCGAGGCGCTGGCGAAGCTCGCGCCCGAAACCGCGACCGTGCGACGCGGCGGGCAGACCAGCGAAATCCCGGTCGAGCAGATGGTCGTCGGGGACATTGCCATCGTCCGCCCGAACGAGCGCCTGCCTGCCGACGGCTTCGTCATCAAGGGCACCAGCGCGATCAACCAGGCCCCGGTCACGGGTGAAAGCATCCCGGTCGACAAGGTGCCGGTCGCAGATGCCGCAGCGGCACGCGCCAAGCCCGATGCAGTCGACGCGGAAAGCCGGGTTTTTGCTGGTACGATCAACGGCGGCGGCGCGATCGAGATCGAGGTGACACGCCGTTCCAATGAAAGCGCGCTTGCCAAGGTCGTGAAGATGGTGAGCGAAGCGGAGACGCAGAAGTCGCCGACGCAGCGCTTCACCGACCGGTTCGAACGGATCTTCGTGCCCGCCGTCCTGGTCCTGTCAGTGCTCCTGCTGTTCGCATGGGTGGTCGTCGACGAGCCGTTCCGCGACAGCTTCTATCGCGCGATGGCGGTGCTGGTGGCGGCAAGCCCGTGCGCGCTCGCGATCGCAACGCCGAGCGCGGTCCTGTCGGGCGTTGCCCGTGCAGCGCGGGGCGGCGTGCTCGTGAAGGGCGGTGCACCGCTCGAAAACCTCGGGTCGCTCAAAGCGATCGCTTTCGACAAGACGGGCACGCTGACCGAAGGTCGTCCGCGCATCACTGATGTCGTGCCCGTCGATGGCGCCGATGAAGGCGAGTTGCTGGCGCTGGCTGTCGCCGTCGAAGCGTTGAGCGACCATCCCCTGGCCCAAGCGATCGTCAAGGACGGCCGCGAACGTCTGAACGATCGTGCCGTGCCGACTGCCGGCGACCTCAAGAGCCTGACCGGTCGGGGCGTCACCGCGAGCGTGGATGGCGAGACGGTGTGGATCGGCAAGGCCGAGATGTTCGGAAGTGAGGGCATTCCGGCGCTGGGGCAGGGCGCGCAGGACGCAATCGCGAAGCTGCGCGAGAACGGCCGCACGACAATGGTGGTCCGCAAGGGGGACCGCGACCTGGGCGCGATCGGCCTGATGGACACGCCTCGCGAAGCTGCCAAGACCGCGTTGCGTCGGCTGCACGAGATGGGCGTGTCGCGGATGATAATGATCTCCGGCGATCACCAGAAAGTCGCCGAAGCGATCGCCGACGAAGTCGGGATCGACGAAGCGTGGGGCGACCTCATGCCCGAAGACAAGGTTGCCGCGATCAAGAAGCTCGCCGGCGAAGACAAGGTCGCGATGGTGGGCGACGGCGTGAACGATGCGCCGGCGATGGCAAGCGCCACGGTCGGCATCGCGATGGGCGCGGCGGGGTCGGACGTTGCGCTGGAGACAGCCGACGTGGCGCTGATGGCCGACGATCTGGCGCACCTGCCATTCGCAGTCGGTCTTAGCCGCCATACCCGTGGAATCATCCGGCAGAACGTCTTCGTCAGCCTGGGTGTCGTCGCCTTCCTGGTGCCTGCTACCATCCTCGGCCTCGGCATTGGGCCAGCGGTGGCGGTTCATGAGGGATCGACGCTGCTCGTCGTCATCAATGCGCTCAGGCTGCTCGCCTACCGCGATCCGGCAGGGAAGGCGGCATGAAGTGGCTGATCGCCTTCGACCTCGACGGCACGCTTGCCGAGAGCAAGCGGCCGTTATCGGAGGATATGGCCGCAATCCTCGCCCGATTGCTCGCCATCACGGATGTGGCGGTGATCTCGGGCGGGGACTGGCCGCAGTTCGAAAAGCAGATCGCCTCGCGCCTTCCTGCCGGCGTCGCGCTCGACCGTCTCTGGTTGATGCCGACCACAGGCACGAAACTCTATCGGTTCATCAATGGCGCTTGGCGCGCGGTCTATGCCGAACTGTTCGACGACGCGGAGAAGGCGAAGATCCGCACGGCCTTCGATCAGGCGCTGACCGATGCCGGTCTCGCCGACGAACGTATCTGGGGCGAACGGATCGAGGACCCGGGCAGCCAGATCACCTTTTCGGGCCTGGGGCAGGCAGCGCCGCTGAAGGAAAAGGAAGCGTGGGATCCTGACCGAAAGAAGAGGACCGCGTTGCAGGCCACGTTGCGCGCGAAGCTGCCGGAGCTCTCGATCAATCTCGGTGGCACGACATCGATCGACGTGACCAGAGCAGGGATCGACAAGGGCTATGGCCTGAAGCGCCTGAGTGCCGAGAGCGGTGTCCCGCTCGACGGGATGCTGTTCATTGGGGATGCGATATTCCCCGGTGGGAATGACTATCCCGCTGCTGAAATCGGCCTCGACACAGTGAGGGTGCGCGACGTCGCGGAAACCACCGCCGTCGTGACCGCCATCATCGCGTGTCTGCACCGATAGGATCAAGATACATGGTCGGCTCCATCGCGGAATGCCGCATTGTCAAAGCTCTGGCTTCTGTCGCTTAGGGCAGCGCTTCCTAAAACGAAAAGAAGGCAATGTGCGCGTCTCCGCGAACAAAGCCTCCAGCGATCAATCTAAGAGATTCCGCCGCGCTTCTCAATCGTAGGGGGCGTTTGCGGGAGGGGGCGGAATCCTACGCTAAGGATTTGGGCCAGCGATATTCCCCGGTTAGATTGATGTGTTCCCATCCCAACGGCGAGACGTGGGCGAGTAGATCAGGCGCGATATGGGTACCGCTGGCGGCCCGGGTATTGACGACCTCGCCGAGCTTCATGGTGTTCCAGAATATGATGATGGCGGCGAGCAGGTTCATTCCGGCGATGCGATAGTGCTGGCCTTCGCCGGATCGATCCCGGATTTCACCTCGGCGGTGGAAGCTGATGGCGCGCTTTAGGGCGTGGTGGGCCTCACCCTTGTTGAGGCCGATCTGAGCCTGGCGCTGGAGGCCGGCATCAAGAATCCAGTCGATCATGAACAGGGTTCGCTCGATGCGGCCCACCTCTCGCAATGCGAGGGCCAGCTCATTCTGGCGCGGGTAAGAGGCGAGCTTGCGAAGAATCTGGCTGGGGGCGACGATCCCCGCTGCGATCGTCGCCATGATGCGCAGGATGTCGGGCCAGTTGCGCTCGATGAGCGGTTCATTGATCTTACCTCCGACCAGCGCTCGCACATTGGCCGGCGTCGCGTTGGGCGTGAAGGCATAGAGTCTTTTCTGAGGGAGATCGCGGATACGGGGGGCGAACCTGTAGCCGAGCAAGGCGCAGGCGGCGAACACATGATCGGTGAAGCCGCCCGTGTCGGCAAAATGCTGGCGAACGCGGCGGCCCGCGTCATTCATGAGCAGCCCGTCCAGGATATAGGGAGCCTCGCTGACCGTTGCCGGGATCACCTGGGTTGCGAACGGCGCATATTGATCGGACACATGGCTGTATCCCTTGAGGCCCGGGACGGTGCCATATTTCGCGTTGATCAGATTCATCGCCTCGCCCTGCTCGGTAGCAAGGAAGAACTGCCCGTCGCTGGATGCCGATTGCCCTTGTCCCCAGAAGGCGGCCATGGGCAGGGCGGCGTGGGCCTCCACGATCATGGCGAGCGCCCGATCATAGGCGCTGCCTTCGACATGCCAGCGCGCGATCCGCAGCAATTCCCAGAAGCTGTGCGTGTTGGTCGCCGCCGCCATCTTGCGCAAACCGAGATTGACGCCTTCCGCCAGCAACACGTTCATCAGGCCGATCCGGTCGCTGCAGGGCGCGCCGGTGCGCAGATGCGTGAACGCCTCGGAAAATCCGGTTCGCTCATCGACTTCCAGCAACAGATCGGTGATCCTCGCGGGCGGGAGCTGTTGATAGAGATCGAGCACGAGATCCTCGGCCCCTTCGGGCGTGTCGGCCCTCAGCTTGTCGATGTGCAGCTTGCCGTTCTCGATGATGCCGCCTGGGATCGTGCCGGTTCGCGCCGCGCGGCCAAACTCCTTCAGCCGTGTATCCAGTCGAGCCCTGCGCTCGGCCAGCCATTCGCCGGGTCGCAGCGGCACGGCGAGCCGCGCGGTCTGCTCTATCGCCTGTGGCGGGACCAGAAGCTGCTTGAGGTCGCCATAGCGGCGCGATCCCGCCAACCATATGTCACCGGACCGGAAGGCGTCGCGGATGTGGAACAGCACCGCGATTTCCCAAAGCCGGTGGTCGCCGCTGGGCTCAGCGCAAAGATGACGATGCCATTTCGAGTTGGGACGTAGAAAATCCACCGGCGGATCGACCTTGATCCCGTTACGCAGCATCGCAACGGCCGCCAGAAGAGGCGTGGCGATCGGCGCCGCCTGCATGTCGAGCAGGCGCAGCATCCTGGGCGCGTAGAGGCGGAAACGGTGATAGCCGTCCAGCACACGGCTGAGCGGGTCGGCCGCGAGCACGTTGGTCAGCGCGGAGGCCGTGGCGACAAGGGTTCTGAACCGTTCCCAGCCAGGCCCGGTGGCGATTATCCCGTCCAGGGCCGTGCCATCGTCCTGCGCTCCAAGCAAAGCACCACCGATTTCGGCAAAGGACTTCAGCGTGTCCCGAACGGCCGCCTTTTCGTCGGCGATCCTGGTGTTGCAAAGGCGTTCGGAGGCCCGATAGAGACGGCCTACGATGCGATCGTGGGTCTCCACGATGACATCGGCCAGCGATGACCGCCATTCCAGGGTGCAGACAGCGAGGATCGCAAGCCGCCTGTCTTCGGGCAGATCACGCATGCCGTCGGCGTAATAG
Organism: Novosphingobium sp. KA1; assembly: GCF_017309955.1. Lineage (NCBI taxonomy): Bacteria > Pseudomonadati > Pseudomonadota > Alphaproteobacteria > Sphingomonadales > Sphingomonadaceae > Novosphingobium > Novosphingobium sp. KA1. Next base: position 64,282 of record NZ_CP021249.1, read on the forward strand.
CGCTCGCCCTGCCGGCGAAGCCGGGTCACACGATGCGCCGGCACGCCGTCCAGCAAATCCGCCGGAAGATCGAACCTTTGAAGATATTCCAGTCGATCCATCAGCCGGTTAGCGGCTGCTGAATTTGCGCCAACCTCGAACTGTCGCAGCCATACGAAGCGCGTGACGCGACCATCCACCGTATCCTCCAACAGGTGAGCCAAATTCTCGCTCAGGGTTGGCGTGATGCGATGGGCGATAAGATCCTCGATCCGGCGCTCGGCCTCAACCAGCGCATCGGCGCAAAGGCGCTCGATCGTCGAGGAGCCGGGAAGGATCGTGCGGGTGCGGCGACACTCCGCAACGAAGCGACGGGCAAGATCCTCATTCGATGTCGCCGCCTCGGCTTCCCGAGCGATCCATTCGCGCAAATCCCGTGCGCCCCGCCCCGAAAAGGAGCGATAGCCGTAGATTCGGCGAAGGTCCGCCAGATGCTCGTGCCGGGTCTCCTCGCGCGCGGCATAGAGGAGTAGATCGTCGCTGGTCAGGCCGAGCTGGGCCGCGATGAAATCCGATACCTGCGCCGGGATCAACTCGCCAGGAGCGAGCACCCGGCCCGGGTAGCGCAGGACGCACAGTTGCAGCGCGAAGCCAAAACGATTGTGGGCGCGCCGGCGCTGGCGGATATGCCCGAGATCCTCATCGCTGAGGGTATAGTGCCGCAGCAGCTCACCTTGATCGACCGGCAAGTGAAGCAGCGCCTCGCGCTGTCGATCGGTCAGGGTCACGCGACGCGGCATACATGCTCCTTATTCTTTCCGAGCTACGGTTTGAGATAGCTTGATTGAGATGCTGGTTAAGATACACAATAGCCCAATCTTATGTGCTCATGTTCGTCACCGCCTCAAACCTTCGTTTGTGATCCATGCTGATCGGCTACGCCCGCGTGTCCAAAGCCGACGGCTCGCAGTCGCTCGACCTGCAGCACGATGCCCTTCGCGCTGCCGGTGTCGAGCCAGGCAATATCTATGATGATCGTGCATCCGGTAGCCGTGATGATCGCCCCGGTCTTGCCGCCTGCCTGAAATCGTTGCGCGACGGCGATGTCCTCATCGTTTGGAAGCTCGACCGGCTCGGCCGAACGCTCACCCACCTGGTCAGCACGGTGCAGAATCTGTCGGATCGCGGTATCGGTCTGCGGGTGCTCACCGGCAAGGGCGCGCAGATCGACACCACGACGCCATCGGGCCGGATGGTGTTCGGCATTTTTGCCACACTGGCGGAGTTTGAGCGGGATATGATCCGCGAGCGCACCATGGCTGGCCTGGCCGCTGCCCGCGCGCGGGGACGCAAGGGTGGCCGCAAGTTCGCCCTCTCCAAGGCCCAGGTGCGGCTCGCTCAGGCTGCTATGGCCCAACGCGACACGTCCGTTTCCGACCTCTGCAAGGAACTCGGGATCGAGCGCGTCACTCTCTACCGCTATGTCGGTCCCAACGGGGAACTCCGGGATTACGGTCAGCGCGTGCTTGCTGCCAAAACGCGATGATGATGACGGGAGCCCCGATCAAACTTACCCAAGCGGACGCCGCAGACGTTGCAGACCTGTACAACCGTTGCAGCGACTATTTCCTGTTGCAGGACGGGGCCGCGCCCACGCTGGACGATGCTCGCGAGCTTTTCTCCGATGTGCCGCCCGAAAAGAGCGCCCACAATCAAGCTGTCCTGGGATGGAAGGGGCCTGGCGGCCTATATGCAATCGCGGCCATCCTCCGCGATTATCCGCGTGATGGCACATGGTATCTCGGCTTCATGATCGTAGATGCCGCACAGCGTGGTCGTGGCGTCGGACGCTCAATTTACTCGACGGTCGAAAGCTGGGCCGCTGCGAGAGGTGCCACAGAGATTCGGTTGGCCGTGCTGGAAGCGAATGAAGCGGCAGAGCGATTTTGGCGTTCTCTCGGCTTCATTGAGTATCGGCGCGTTGGGCCAGACACCTTCAAAATGCGTAGCCATCGCCGGATAGAACTGAGCCGTCGCCTTTCTGGCGCGACCGTAGAAGGCAGCAACAAGTAAGATCTCGCGCCGGCTATCTGGGCGAGCTTGGCGTAGGATTCCGCCCCCTCCCGCAAACGCCCCCTATTACGGCGCCAACGATATCCGCTTCGAGGAGCGTGACAAGCCCGCGCTCATCGAAACCACCGACGTCCTCGTCCGCATGGTGAAAACGACCATCTGCGGGACCGACCTCGGCATCTGGAAGGGCAAGAACCCCGAGATCGAGCAGACGCAGATCGAGCGAAGCGGCGCGTTCAACGGCCGCATCCTGGGCCATGAAGGCATCGGGGTGATCGAGGATGTCGGCTCGGCAGTGAAGAACTTCAGCAAGGGCGACAAGGTCATCCTTTCCTGCGTCAGCCGCTGCGGCACCTGCGAGAATTGCCAGAAGCAACTCTATGCCCATTGCCGCAACGGCGGCGGCTGGATCTTCGGCTATATGATCGACGGGACGCAGGCGGAATATGTCCGCGTCCCCTTCGCCGACAATTCGCTCTACCTGCTTCCGCCCGAACTCGACGAGGATGTCGCCGTGATGCTCTCGGACGCCCTGCCGACGGCGCATGAGATCGGCGTGCAGAATGGTGACATCAAGCCCGGCGACACGGTGGCCATCATCGGCTCCGGGCCGGTGGGCATGGGCTGCCTGCTGACCGCGCAGCTTTATTCGCCGTCGCGGATCATCCTGGTCGATCTCGACGATAATCGCCTCGCGCTGGCGCGCGATCTGGGTGCAACCGACACGATCAACTCGGGCGCGGAGGATGCCGCGAGCAAGATCCTCGAACTCACCGAAGGGCGGGGCGTGGACTGCGCGATCGAAGCGGTCGGCGCCGAGGCGACTTGGAACATTTGCCAGCAAGTGGTGAAAGAGGGCGGCCATCTCGCCAATGTCGGCGTCCACGGTCATCCGGTCACGTTCGCGCTCGACAAGCTGTGGATCAGGAACCTCACCATCACGACGGGCCTGGTCAACGCCAACACCACCGCGATGCTGCTCAAGACCTGCTGTGCGGGCAAGTTCCCGATGGAAAAGCTGGTGACGCACCACTTCGCCTTCTCCGAACTGCCGAAGGCTTATGATGTGTTCAAGAACTCGGCTGCCGAAAAGGCGATGAAGGTCGTCATCGACTTCTGAGCCTTGGCGTCCGGGCACTCCGCTGATGGAGGACCTTCATCGGCGGAGACCAGGGCAGTCGCCGAATTGCGAACCTGCGTCCAGCCTTTCAATATCGAAATCTATTGGAAACCGCTTCCGCTGCTGCCGTAACCCACTGCTGAGGCAAAGATCGAGAACAGCCGACCGGCAGCGCCCGTCGGCTACCGCTTCCGCCGGGTCCATATCTGTGAGCGGCAGCCGATCCGGCCAACGAGACATCCCGCGCCGCGCACATGGTCGTCGTCGATCACGCTGATTGTGCCGGAAAAGGTCTTGCCGATATCGGGCACGAACACACGGCCGCGCCACACACCGGGCCGTTCCTGAACGAACCCGCGGAACAGAGCGGAGCCGATCAGCGGATCGGTGCCGCCACGGCGCGCATCCGCCTTCGCCTTGTCATTGGCCCAGATAACAACCCCGCACATCTCGCTGCCGCACGGTTCCACCCGCACATGCACGGAGCCTTGCGGATTGGACCAGGTTCCGAACGAAGTGCCGGTTGCCGAGAGGCTGGCTGGCATGGTCGCAATGAAAAGCGCGGCGGCGATGCCGAGAGCGATCCTCAACCGGAACTGTTGGCCTGGAACCTTCGTCATGTGCTTCTCCTGTGGCGGAGACGGCGCTTTGCTATCGAACCAGTGCGACTCCGACCCGGACACGCCTTACCTTGCGATCATAATCGAGCAGATTCTCGCCATAGCCCGCAAAGCTCTGGGCGAACAGATAGAAGTCCGGTCCTCCCCCGAGGAGGCGTGGCAGCGGATAGGACAGGTCCGCCGCGACCGCCCCCTTGCCGCTATCGAGATTGAGGCGCCCATTGGCCGACAGCCGAAGGCCGGCGGGATCACCCAGTTCCACGAACAAGGCGCCATTGCCCCGATAGCGGGCAATGTCGGGGTTGTCCGACTTGTCCCCGATGAAGAGCGACAGGCGGGGCGCCACCGTCAGGCGATAATTCCCGCCGAGCGGAAAGGCCGCCATGGGTGCGATATAGAATGTGTTGAAACTGCGCGAATCCGGGCCGTCGCGACCGTTGGATTCGTGACGCAGGCCGGCCTGTGCGCTCAGCGCTACGCCGCTCGCCAGCGTGGCCGAAGGGGTGAGGTAGAAGAGCTCCGGCTGAAAATCGATATTCCGGAAGGGCGACGATTTCGCGCTGACGTCCCAGAACATGCGCTGCGTGTAGGCGAAGTGCAGCCCATCGCGCCAGCTGTGCGGCAGGCCGTCAGCCTGCCGGGATCCGAAGAGCTGATATTTGAAGCTGATCTGGATCCGTGCTTCGCTATCGGTGCCGGGACCATAGACCGCATAGATTGGTTCATAGGCCGAGAGATTGGAGAGGAAGCTGTTGCCGACACTACGGTCGGCGGGAGACGGCGCGGCCTGCGGCATCTGCGGCGCCTCGGCCATAGCCGCGGTTTCCATCGCGACAGGCCCGGTCGTTTCGGAAGAGGGACGAAGCGCGATCGCAACGCCGCGGCCGCTCCAGGCCGGAATCGAGAGGATCGCGTGATCGAAGTCGGCGCTTGGCGCAAGCCTCGCCCGGTAGCTCGCAGGCGCAAAACCAGCAGCCGGAACAGAAAGGCTTGCGCCTGTCCCGGGCGCGCGCTCGAGCCAGACAGAACGGGATTCGCCGTGCGTTTCGATGCGGGCCTCGATCCTGTCGGGCAACGTCACGATCTGCGCCTGCTCGTCGCCGTTCAATATGCGCAGTTCGACACACAATCTGCCATCGGCATCGATTTGTCCCACATCGCTGATGAGAATATCGGGCGCGGCCTCGGCCCGTGCAGGACAGAGCGCCAGCACAGCGAGAAGCGTGCTGAAAATATAGGCAGCGTTACGCCCTGGCCGCATGGAGCGCTGCCCGCTGGCGCTCCGGCGCAATGTTCTCGTCAGCTTCAACGCCGGTCCGCCTCTTGGCTGTTCGAGGTCGCCGTTCGCAACCGTCCTATCAAGACAATGAGTCATAATGCGTTAATCTGCCTGAACCGCATGACCCTACCGAAAAAGAGCCCTTGAACCGGCGTAAAACCCTCGCCGGTTGACAGACGCAGCCGGCTCACCTTCCTTGAGACCCGAATGTTTTCAGACGGTCAGCATCGACGGTTCTGAGGTCAAGGAAGCAGCGGACAGCGCGGACAAGCTCGACATCAAGGATATGGGTGTCTGGGGGAGCGTTCTTGCCGCTTGTCCGGGCGACGCTGTGCATTGCGAGGCTTCGTATCGCCTCGAGCCTGGGGTTGGCGAGCGGAGGCAAGGTATCGGGTTCGAAGACAAAGCGCACCAGCGCCGAGAAGCGGCCAGTCGGTTCGGATGGACGGATTCTCCGTCCGTTCACTCCGTCCATGATGCCAAGGAGGGCCGCGCTTTCTTCAAGCGGGGTCAGGTCGATCGGAAAACTTCCGCCCGGACTATCCCCGGGCCATAGGCCCAAGGCTTCGCCACAGCGCCGAGTGCCGCTGCCGGCCAGAGACGCTGATGACCCGGCCAGATCGAGAACAGCGAAATCCCTATCCTGTCTCAAGAAAGAAGGGCCTGCCAGCCCGGCCCGGCGAGGGGGGTAAGGGAGGGATCGCCGGGATCGGGGGCGTTGGGCTGGCAGGCAGGCAGCCGCAAGCGGCGCAGGGCCATATCGGTCCCCCACGGGCTTATGGCTGCCATGACGGGGCGCGGGCGAGGTCGAGAGGCTGCCGCGCAATCGGAGAGATTTTGGTGCAGGCTCGAACGCAGGGGCGTCGCGCCGGCCATGGTCAATGCGCTCCGCTCGTGTCGATCGGCCCCTTGGGTTTCGGCACGAACCAGATGAGCAGGGCCGCGATGACGAAGACAAAGGCTACCTGCGCGAAGACATCGAGGGTGGCGAGCATCACGCTTTGGGATTCGACGAGATGCGTGAGCGACGCGGTCGCGGCTTGCGGCGTTGCGCCGCTGGACACCATGCCGTCGATCACCGCCTGCCCCTGCGGCATCGCGCCAGCCAGTTCAGTCTGGTTTTCACGCGCCGCGTTGGCCCATTGCGTCTGCACCAGCGAAGTCGCAAAGGCACCGCCCAGCGTGCGCATGAAGTTGGATATGCCGGCAGCGTCAGCCTGTTCGTCAGGTGATACGCTGGCCATCGCAAGGCCGGTCACCGGAACGAAGAACATCACGATGAACGGCCCCGTGATGAGCGTCGGCCACGCCATCTGGAGGAAGGTCACGTCCTGGTTGAAGAAGACGCGCCACGCGGTGGTCAGGCCGAGCCCAAGCACGCCCAGGGACACGATCAGGCGCGGATCATAGGTCTCGACCGCCTTGCCGACCATCGGCGCGGAGAGGATGGCGAAGATGCCGACCACGCCGGTGGCGTACCCCGCCCATGTGGCGGTATAGCCCATATTCTGCTGTAACCAGAGCGGCAGGATGACGAGCGTCGCGAAATAGGCGCCGAACGCCACGGTGTAAGTGATCGATGACGCGACGAACCCGCGATGCCGGAATATCCGCAGATTGACGATCGGATGCTTCTCGGTGAGCTCCCAGATCAGGAAGGCGACAAATCCGACCGCGGCGACAGCCGCGAGGACACGGATTTCTGCGGAGGCGAACCAGTCGTGGTTGCGGCCCTCGTCGAGCATGATCTGCAGCGCCGCGACCCAGACGATAAGCAGCGCCAGCCCGACCTTGTCGATAAAGGCGCGTGCGGTCGGATCGGCCTGGCCACGCAGGAAATACAGGACCGCGAGCCCCCCGCCGGCGGCGATCGGCACCTTGATGAAGAAGATCCATTCCCAGCCGATGCTGTCGCAAATGATCCCGCCTAGAATGGGTCCCGCAACCGGGCCGACGAGCGTCGTCATCGCCCAGATCGTCGTAGCCAGCGTGGCCTTTTCCGGCGGGAACATACGCAGCAGCAGCATCTGCGAGAGCGGCATGATCGGGCCACCGACGAGGCCGAGCAGCACGCGGCCGCCGATCAGCATCCCCATCGAGGTGGCGAGCCCGCACAGCAGCGAGATCACGGCGAACGACAGATAGCAGGTGATGAAGACCCGCTGGGTCCCGAACCGCTTGGCGAGCCAGCCGGTGAGCGGCACGGTAATGGCTTCGGCCACCGCGTAGGACGTAATGACCCAGGTGCCCTGGCTCGAGGACACGCCGAGCGCGCCGGCGATGGTCGGGACCGAGACATTGGCGATGGTGGTGTCCAGCACCACCAGGAAGTTTCCGAGCCCCACGGCCAGCGCCGCCAGCAGCAGCCGGGTGCCGGTGAGCGGAGCGGCAGGCGCCGCCGGCGAGGATAAGGCGATGGCCATGGACCCGGTCCCCGTCGGATTAGTTCGAGATGTCGATGTCGGCGGTCATCGAGAGACCGACGCGCAGCGGGTGCTTGTTGAGCTCCTTGGGATCGAGGGCGATGCGCACCGGCAGCCGCTGGACCACCTTGATCCAGTTGCCGGTCGCGTTCTGCGCGGGAACGACGGCGAAGGCCGCGCCGGTCCCCCCCGAAAAGCCCACCACGCGTCCCGTATAGACGACGTCCTTGCCGTAGAGATCGGAATGCAATTTCACGGGCTGGCCCGGCTTGACCTTGGCAAGCTGCACTTCCTTGAAGTTCGCGTCGACGAAGGTGGCGTCGATCGGCACGATCACCATCAACATCGCGCCAGGCTGCACACGCTGGCCGATCTGCACCTGGCGGCGTGAGACGACGCCATCGACCGGCGCCCGCAGCACGGTGCGTTCGAGATCGATCCGCGCCTGGTCGCGCGCGGCGCGAGCGGCGAGCACCTCCGGGTTATCGCCGATCGCGGTGTCTGCGATCAGCACCCGGTTGGCGTCGCGGCTGCCGATGGCAGCGGTGCGATTGGAGGCCGCTTGCGCACGCAGCGCCTCGGCCGCGCGCAGATTGGCGGTCGCGGTCGCAAGCGCGTTGCGCGCAATCGTCAGTTCCTCCCCCGAGACCGAGCCGGACTGCGCGAGGGCCTCACGGCGCTGGAGGTCTATGCGGGCGCGATCGAGATCGGCGCGCGCAGAGGTCAGCTGCGCGTCGGCGCGCGCCTGGTCGGAGGCCCTCGCGGCGATCTGGGCATCGAGGCCGGTTCCGGTCGCGTGAAGACCGCGCACGCGGCGCTCGGTCAGCGCCAGTTCGGCCTCGGCCCGGGCGAGCGCGATCCGGGCATCGGTGTCGTCGATCTTCACGAGGATATCGCCGCGCTTCACCATCTGCGTGTCGTCGACGCGCACTTCGCGGACGGGGCCGCCGACCAGCGGCGTGATCTGCGCGACATTGGCGCCGACATAGGCGTTGTCGGTCTCGACATGCCGGGAGGCGATCAGCGCGTCATAGGCATAATAAGCGCCGCCAAGGACAACGACGCCCAGCGCCAGCAGCAGGAACAGCTTCTTGCGCTTGCTCTTCTGCGCCGCTTCGTCCTCGGGCGTGACGACTTCGGTGGTGGTATAGACGTCATGTTCGACGGTGTGGACAATGGTGGTCATGGCGGAAGATCCTTCAGGAACGGAAGCCGCCGCCGAGTGCGCGGATAAGCGCGACGTCGAGGGCGAAGGCACGGGTCTGGAGCGCGGCGACGCCGCGGCGGGCGCCGATCAGCGCGTCTTCGGCGCTCAGCACGTCGAGATAGGTGGCAAGGCCGCCGCGATAGCGATTGTTGGCGACCGTCCAGGCGGATGACGCCGCCCGTTGCGCGGCGCGTGCGCGGTCGAGCCGCTCGGCGAGCGCCCGCTCGCTCGCGGCCGCGTCAGCGACTTCGCGCAGCGCCTGCGTGAGGGCGCCGTCATATTGCGCCACGGCCAGCGCATAGTCCGCTTCGGCAGCACGATGCCGGCTGCGCAGCCTGCCGCCATCGAAGATCGGCAGGCTGATCGCCGGCCCGGCCGTCCCGAAATCCGATCCGGATTTGAAGACATCGCCGATGCCGAGCGCCTGGAGGCCGACCAGGCCTCTCAGATTGACATTGGGATAGAAGGCCGCGCGCGCCTCGCTGATGCGGCTGGCGGCCGCTTCACTGCGCAGCCGCGCCGCGACGATATCAGGGCGGCGCCCGATCAACTCTGCAGGGAGGTTGGCCGGCAGCCCGAAGTCGCCGCCGAGGTCGAGCGCGGGGCGCGCGATGGCAAGCCCGCGATCGGGGCCGGCGCCCATCAGCGCGGCGATCCGGTGGCGGGACAGCGCGAGAGCCTCGTCGAGGGCCGCCCGTTCTCCTTCGGCCGATGCGAGCGCCGACGCAGCCCGCTCGACCGCACCCTGGTTCTCGAGACCCTGGCCCGCCCGGCCGCGCATCAGCTCCAATGTGCGGCTGCGCACCGCAACCGCTTCTTGCGCTGCATCGAATTCGGCGTGGAGGCCTGCAAGGTCGGCATAGGCAGCCGCGATGGCGGTCGCCACCGTCAGCCGCGCCGCCTGCGCTTCGACACCCGCGGCTTCGCTCTCGGACCGGGCCGCTGCCAGCGCGGCGCGGTTGCGGCCCCAAAAGTCGATCTCCCAATCGAGGCTGAGCGTGGCCTGGCCATAGTCGGGCCACCCACGCGGTGCGAAATCGCCGGGGACGATGTAATTATAGCTCTGCTTGGTCACGCCCCCCTGGGCGTCGGCATTGAGGGAGGGCAGCAGCCTGGATCTGCTTTGCCGGACCAGCGCCTCGGCGCGGGCGAAGCGGGCCTGCGCGATGCGCAGATCGCTTGCCCCGGACAGGCCTTCCTCGATCAGCCGGCTGAGCTGCGGATCGCTGAACTGGTGCCACCAGCCATCAGCAGGCCACTCGGCCGCGGGTGCCGCAAGGCTTTGCGCGCTCGCATAGCTTTCAGACGACGAGATCGGCGCGATGGGCAACCTCTCGGGCAGAGTGGCGCACCCGGCGAGAAGCATGGTGCAGCAGACGGCGGGCATCGCAACGACGCGCCCACATGAGTGAAGGAAGGAGAGCCGAATCATAACCGCCCGCTTAAATGAACCGATCGGTCCACCTATAGCGAGCGATATTCGCCGTCAATAATAAACTGAACCGGCCAGTCCACTATAGTTCAGGCTCTTCGGCATATGGGGTTCAGGGGATGGCATACGCACGAAAGAACATGTTGATGGCAGCGTCGATATACGGGTCGGACTGGGCGTTCGGCGCATGCAGCGCGGGCGTAGCTGAAAATGGCGAGGGAGAGACCAGCGCCAACAGTTCGCGCGCGGCCTGTTCAGGATCGGCACGGCAAAGTTGAGCGGTAGCCATTGCCCTTACCATAAGCCGGGCAACGGCAGCACGTGCCGGGACTTGCAACTCGCGCTCGATACAGGTCGGAGCGTGCCTGGCGTCGCCGACTGCGAGGCGGAAAAGCGCAACGGCCTCAGGGTCTGTGCGGACGGCGTGCAGCCCGATGGCCAGCTTGCGCAGATCGCCTCCGCTTCGCTCGATCATATCCCGCTGACGTTCGCCCAGCGTGACGATGGCGCCCTCCAGCGTCGCGGCGAACAGCGCGGCCTTCGACGGGAAGTAGGACCATAGGGTGGTCTTCGAGCCACCAAGTTCACGCGCAATCCGCGACATCGAGGTCCCGGCATAGCCATGCTCCAGAAATTGGCGGCGCGCCAGCAAGAGGATGCGTCGACGGCGAAGCGCTCCGGCATTCGATCGGCTCACTGCGGATGAGCCTTGGTCCAGCGGATTCGGGTCCGGTCCGGCGGGGTGCATGCGGCTTCCCTCCTCGTGATCGCAATCGTGCCTGCCCGAGCCGGACGCGCGATCGACGGCAAAGGCGGCGGGTTGCATAAATGAACTAATTGGTTCAGGTATAGGCTTTGCTGGCCATCGTCAACGAAAGCAACGGCGACCGGCCCTTTGGGAAGGTGACCACATGCGTGTGAAAACCGACGAGCGGCGTCAGGCCATTCTCGACGCCGCCGCGCAGATATTTCGTGAGGTCGGCTATGAGCGGGCGAGCATGGCCGCGATCTCGACAAGGCTCGGCGGCTCCAAAACGACGCTCTATAATTATTTTGAATCGAAGGAAGAGTTGTTCGCCGCCGCCATGATCGGCGCGATGGAAGAGCAGAGCGACGAAATGCTCGAACTGCTCGAAACCGACGATCGGGACGTCGCAGCCGTGTTGAGGCGTTTTGGCCTTGCCTATGTGAGGTTCGTGACATCGCCCGGGGCCTTGTCGATCACGCGAACCGCCATCGCCGATGGCGCCAGCAGCGGCCTTGGCCCGGCGCTTTATGAGGCCGGGGCAAAGCAGGGATGGGAGGAGATCGGCATCTATCTCAGTCGCTTTGTTGCGAGCGGCGCGCTTCGAGATGCGGATCCCGCGATTCTGTCCGCGCATCTCAAGGCGCTGCTCGAGGCCGGCCTTGTCGAACCCCGTCTGTACGGCGCCGCTGCGCGGTTCGCCGATGAAGCTGCGGTGGATGCTGCGATCAACACGTTCATGCGTGCTTTCGGAGTGTAGCGGTGGACTGCGACAAAAGCTTCGTACCGGCTGCATGCTTCGCGCCCAAACCCTGAGAAAGACAAAACTTCTGTCGGGGCGGTCGTCCAAAGGCTTGATAGCCTCTCTCAGTGCCCGGCGGTTATCGCTTTTTCCCGGAACCATTCCGGGGGCAGCGCACGGCGAGCTCATTATTGCCGCTGAGGAGATACATCCTTGTCCATCAAATCACGTCGCTTCGGTCCGTGCTGGTCATGCCTCTCATGCGGGCCCCTCTCCAATTCGCATGGGCTGCCCTCCGACCATCCGACTTGAAACGCTCCGTTCCATCGCCGAGGGCGTGTCTGTCATCGACGATCCGCGAATCGATTACGTGCCCAATATCGGGATTGTGGAAGGCTCGCGTGCGATCCTCGTTGTCGATACCGGTATGGGGCCTGCGATTGGCAGGCTCCTGTTCTCATAGGCGAAGGAGATCGCCCGTGAACGGCACATCTATCTGACAACCAAGAATTTTTACCCTGAACATGGTTTCGGGGCCTCGGCGTTTCCCGCAGTCGATGTCATTTTGAACTGTCTTCAGGCGGAAGGACTGGCGGAAAAGGGACCATACTATCTGGAGATGTTCCGGACCTTCGGCGCCGATAAGCGTGCGGCGCTTGAAGGCGGCGAGTTTGTGCGCACCGGGATAACCTACCGCGGTCGCAAAACCATCGATCTTGGCGGGAGGAGGTGATGCTGGAAGAGGTTCCGGCTCATACGCATGGCGCTCCGATCATCCTCGCTGCGGACTTCGGCGTCCTGTTCACCGGCGACCTTGTCGAGGACCGGTTCTACCTGATCATGCCCGATACCGATTTCAAAGGGGCGCCCTGGATCACTTCGATCGGACTCACGGCATTCGGGGGCAGGCCTCGGAATGGCGGAACTCTCGATCAGGGTCTGACTAACTATGAGACCTTCGAAGGCCACGATCCGCGCTTTCTGCGCCTGTACCTCGAGATGTAGCCGACACACGCGGTTCTGGCTAATCGACGCCGATCTCCGCCTACCCACGATCGTTGCTACCCACGAATGACTCCATCTCGTGCTCGTCGACAAAGTCGCGGGTGAACGACTATGCCACCTGTTTCGAGGGCACCTATCATCTCCCGCCGATACGGTGTGGGGCTGGACGACAGCAGGTACCTCCAGCGCGCACCATCCCGAATTGGACAAAGTTAAAAAATCGATCTCCACTTCACTTTCTTGATCTATAGCGGCAACTTATTTCCTGCTCGATTTGCGTGGTCTTGAGGCATCGATCATATTATCATGCAGGGCGAAACAGAAGACCGCACTCGATCATTTCTCGTTCAGACCGAAAGCCTCTTGCGCATCGGACGGCAACCACAGAAGTGCAAGTCTTGGCGCCCATCGGTAGTAACGTGACCCTAGATGTTGTGGAGCGTGACCGCGAGGATTGGCGGTGGAGATCTGCGCACGCCCGGTTGGGCCTCTGGGATGTTATGGTGCTGACGTGGCTCGCGGACAGCCATGCTCCGGGGCGCGCCATGGCACATCTGAAAGGTGAGTTGACTGTCGGGCGGCGAGCAGGGCGAAGCCGCGACGCCATCGATTAGGCACTCGAAACATGGAGGTGCGCATATGGCGTGGCATTCTAGCTACTGGAACCACACGCTTATTGTTGCTCAGTAAGATGATGCGGTGTGTCCTGGGCACCTGCTGGCTGGCGTCTCCGGACCGTACCAGGTGTCACTTTGAACCACCGATGAAACGCTCGGGTAAACGAAGCCTCGGAACTGTAGCCCATCTCAGTCGCGATATGTGCGATGGGCGTTCCGCTTTTCTCCAGCAATTCCATTGCCTGCATCATCCGCATGGACGTGACAAATTCGTTCGGCTTCTGGCCTGTGACGCGCGTAAAGCGGTTGATGAACGCCGAGCGCGACATCTTTGCTCTTTCGGCGAGATTCAAAATGGTCCAGTCTCTGCCGGGATCTTCCTGGATGGCACGCAACATGCCCGACAGCAGAGGGTCGTTCAGCCCGCGACCGACGTCGACAATCTGAAAGGTCGCTTCAAGATGATCTTTGATGCAGGCCGTAAGAACGCCCTCGGCCAATCGAGTGGCTATCGCGAGTCCCATAAAACCCTGCTTGCCATGCTCACCAATCAAGGATGTCAGTTGCTCAACAAAGGGAGCTTTTCGCGTGACGAAACCGGGGAGGCGTACCAATTTCGGCAGGCTTTGAAGGATTGCCGTTGGGAATCTCCGATCGAGATACATCCGCAGGGTGTAGATGAGCGCGGGCGCACCACCGCCACCGAAGCGATAATCCTGCGTGAAGAGGTTCGACAGGTATTCGTCGGCCGACCCTGCGTTCTTCAGAGGTGAGGGAACCAAATCGACCAGCGGTACCGCAGGTGACCTGGGACCATCGCCGAGTGTGTGAACTACGGGCGGAGTAACGAGCAAGGCGTCGCCCCCAACCAACGCAATAGGATCGTCGCGCTTCGTAACATACGCGACGCATTTCCCGGCAGTGACCAGATGGAGAACAATCGCATCCTCCTCGGGCGGGAATGCACAGGCCCACGGTGCCGTCAGATGGGAAAATACCTGCATCATCCCGGTCAGGCGGATCATGCGAAGGAGATCATCTACCGGCAGCTCCGGCCGATACTCGGAAGGGTCTCCTACGATCTGATTCCGAGTAAATATATCTGCCATTTCGAATCTCCACGTGACCCTGCGCCGTCACGCCGATCCACAACGCCGCGTAAGCGGGCCTCGTGTAGCGCAATCGGAGCGCTCTCGCGGATAACGAACTTCCCCGTGAGCTGCCCCCTTCTGAGTGGTCCATCGACTATTACAGTCTGGACCAAGGAAGGGACGACGAATGCCTGCGAAGAAGCACAAGCCCGAGGAGATTATCGGGAAGCTACGTGAGGTTGAGATCATGCTGGGTCAGGGCGGCACGACCGCCGAGGCCTGTCGGCGCATCGCGGTCAGCGAGCAGACCTACTACCGCTGGCGCAAGGAATATGGTGGCCTGAAGACCGATCAGGCTCGGCGGATGAAGGATCTGGAAAAGGAGAACCTGCGGCTGCGCCGGGCGATCTCGGATCTGACGCTGGACAAGCTCATCCTGCAGGAGGCAGCCAAGGGAAACTTCTGAGCCCCGCACGGCGTCGGCGCTGCATCGACCAGGTCCGGGAGGTGCTGGATGTATCCGAGCGGCGGGTGTGCCGCGTGCTCGGCCAGCACCGGTCGACGCAGCGCAAGGTGCCGTTCGGGGCAGATGACGAGTTGGCGCTCACCGAGGATATCATCGCCCTTGCCAGGCAGTACGGGCGCTACGGCTATCGCCGGGTGACGGCGCTGCTGCATGCGGCGGGTTGGTCGGTGAACCATAAACGGGTGGAACGGATCTGGCGACGCGAGGGGCTGAAGGTGCCGCAGCGCCAGCCGAAACGCGGCCGGTTATGGCTGAACGATGGCTCGTGCATCCGGTTGCGGCCGGAGTATCCGGGGCATGTCTGGGCTTACGACTTCGTCGAGGAACGCACCCATGACGGACGCAAGTTCCGCATCCTTACCATTATCGACGAGGCGAGCAGGGAGTGCCTGGCACTCGTCGTCGCGCGCCAGCTCAAACACGAAGACGTACTGGCAGCGCTGGCCGAGTTGTTCATCGAGCGTGGTCCGCCCGCGCATATCAGGTCGGACAATGGCAGCGAGTTCATCGCCGCCGCCGTCCAGACCTGGCTCAGGCAGATCGGCGTGAAGACGCTCTACATCGCCCCGGGCTCGCCATGGGAGAACGGCTACAACGAGAGCTTCAACGGCTCGCTGCGGGATGAGCTGCTGAACGGCGAGATCTTCTACACCCTCGCTGAAGCCAGGGTGCTGATCGAGGCGTGGCGGCGTCACTACAATCCTGCTTCATAACACCCATCTGTCTATGTGGTTGAAGAAAATAGGGTTTGTTGATCGGGATGCGATCCCGTGGGGTATTTTGGATTTTGCCGCGCTCGTTTTGCAAGGTGATGGGCGGCTGATCCGTCGAGTTCGGTGCGACAGAATATCCATGGGCCTTCCGGCAGAGGGTGGATGCCTTTGATCTCGCCGGCTTCGGCGGCGATCCGGAGAGTTTTGGATGCCACGCCGATGTGGCGGGCAGCCTGGCTCAGGTTGAGCCACGGCGCGGGACCGTCAGCGACCGTGCGGAAGACGGGAATCCGGTGATGTGATCGAAGCGCGGTGACCCGCTCGCGAGTCCAGCGGTTGCCGTGCCCCGTCACCAGCCCGTTGCGGTTTAGGATGCCGGCGATCAGATCGTCATTGGCGATGAGAACCAGTTCGCGCACGGCGGCAATGATGTCGGCGGAGGTGCTGTTGCGCTGTCCTTTGCGGCGCCTCGGCAGCCGCAAATCGGTGTGAACACCGCCGACCCAGTGGATCAGCAGCACGATCTCGGATGCGTCGTGATCAATGTCGGCGACCACCTCCTGGATGAGAGTGCGCACGATGCGCTTCTTCAGCCGCGCATCGGACTGCGGGGCGTTCCACACTGCTTCGAGATCGCTGGCAAGACCATCAATATCCTTGAGCGACGGTAAGGCCGGATGTGCTGTCGAGGCATCGTGCGCGACAATCCTGGCTTCCACCTCGCCGGCACGCGTGAGGGCGCGGTTCCATCGCGTTTCCAGTTCGGCTGCCACCAATCGGTTCTGCGGATCGGCGGCATCATATTGCCGGAAAGCCCGGTCGGCTGCGTAGCGTGCCGCCTCGAGATCACGCATCAACACATCACGGACTTGATCGCGGCGATCGGCCGCTTGTGCTTCGGCCTCAACCGAGGCGGCGATCGCTCCGGGTTCAAGAACCTGCAATAGAGCCCGCTCGATCGCATCGTCGACCCGCAATCCGCCGAACGCGATGCAGCGCGGCTCGCCGTTATCGAGCAGGCCCCGCCAACAGGAATAACGTGGGATATCATGCTTGGCGCCGGTGTAGCGCACCGTCAGCTTGCGTCCGCAGCGTCGGCAACGGATGAGCCCAGCAAGCAATGCGTCGCCGTGCTTGGGCGCTCCATGATGCTGACTGGTGGGAACATTATCGCTCACCATCTTCCGGATATCCTCCGAGCGCTCCCAGCTGACGTAGCCTTCGTGCGAGCCGGGGATGAGTGCCAGCCACTCATCCCGCGCCTTACGACGGCTCCTCGACCGCATGGCGGTGCCATCATATCCGGTCGCGGCACGGCTCTTACCATAGGCATAAGCTCCACCGTAGATCGGGTTCTCGATCATTCGGTGAATGGTAGCATAGCTCGGCCTGCGCCATACGACATCACCGTTGTTGCGCTTTGCGGGCAAATCCAGCCCATGTTCGATGAACCAGAGCAGCGCCTGCCGCGCACTGCCGAGTTCGGCCACCTTGTCGAACACAAGGGCAATGGCTTCCTGGACGCGTCGGTCAGGATCCTTCTCGATCCGGTCGCCGGCCTTCACGAAGCCCACGGGGGCGGCAACGACCAGTTCGCCGCGCCGGGCCTTCTCGTAACGGGCCGAGAGCGAACGCTGGCGCAGGAGATCCAACTCATACTCGTTGAGGCTGCCCTTCAGGCCGAGTAGCAACCGGTCATTACCCTGGCGCGGGGCATACACGGTCTCCTGGTCGATCAGCACCGTATCGACCACGCGGCACATCTCGATGAGCTGCTGCCAGTCGCGGCTATTACGGGCGAAGCGGGAGACTTCCCGCGCCGCGACGGCGCCGACCTTGCCCAGGCAAACCTCTGCGACCATGCGGTCGAAACCGGCGCGCGTCACACCGCCCGCCGCGGATCGACCAAGATCGTCGTCGATTGTCTCGATGTGCGACCAGCCCATTGCTGTGAGGCGGCCGCGCATGGCGTATTGCAGGGTGCTGCTCTCACGGTTGTGGAGGACCTGATGGACCGAGGACTGCCGCACATACAGGATTGCCTTGCGCTCGAGATGCTGCGGCCCGATCTTCTCAGAGATCATCTTGCACCTCCCGCAGCTCCGCAACGGGATCGTCGAAGTGCTCGAGCAACAGGCGCACCATCAACGACGTCAACGTCTGGCGTGTCTGCGCTGGCAGGGTGTCCCACCGTGGTGTCTTGGATATCTCGAAATCGCGTGGGCAGGAGAACAGGTCGAGTTGCAACGTCTTGGACTTGCGCGGCATTGAGACCTCCCGAATGTGAGTCGTGAGGGCCCGATGCTGCGCTCGAATCCGACAATGCTGAAACCGGCGCTGCGGCTCGCAATAACTTGACCAAGGCGCTCAGCGCGCCGACATCGACTTGGGGGGACGCACCCATCCGTGCCAGGGCGCACGCAGCAGGGTCGAACATCCACGCCGGAATCTCGAGCCACCGGTCCGAAGTCGCTCCCGTCTTGCTACAGCGCAGATTAACCGAACCGGCTCGTTCGACCTGCTCATGGATGTGGACATGCCAGCCAGCCCAGGGATGCCAGCGATAGAGAACTTCTCGAACTTCGGTCCCGTGGGCGTTGCGTCGCCGTGTTGTACAACACCCAGCGTCCGCACTCGGGACTGGCCGGGAGAACCCCGGTCGAGGCCTATCGGCGGATCGGGCAATCAGATCATGGGGGGCATGCCCCCCATGATCTGATGATCAAACAGGCGGCATGAACGACAACCGGGATTAGCTTAACTCAGTCGCCAAACTGTCCATGAAGGCGGGACCACCTCAAAAACCCCCGCCAAAAGAAAGCTTCTCGCTGCAAACACCGCCTTTTCCAGCAGCCTGTTAGAGCGCTTCTTTCGCCCATGATACGATTTGCTGCGCCAACCTGTCCTTAAGATCGTCGAGGCCAATCATGAAATGCGTGGCGCCATCCAGCACCTGTTCGGTACAACGTCCACGCGCAGCCTCGGCATACCTCTTCATATGCGAAGGGAACACGATCTCGTCCTGCTCGTAGGTTACCGAGAGCACGGGGACGCTTGTTCTGGCCAAGCAAGCGGGACCGTCTGCTCGCGAATGATCCACACTCCATTGGCTTAGCCAGGTGCGCATCGTTGTAACCCGACCCATGCTGTAGTGGGACTGGTTCAGTCGTCTGGCGAGCTCAAGAGGACGTGCCGTGCGCCCATTGGGATCCAGCGTTATGTCAATGAAGCGTGGATCGGCTCCGGTTCCATGCACCAGCATGAGCCGGTCGGTTGGCCCGTCCGGCATGCTGCGAAGCGCCTTCAGAGTGGCAAGTGCGTAGGCTGAGATCCGCCGGCTGCGTGCCAGTTGAGCCTCACGATAGAATTTGATCCAGTCAGTGTCGAACGGGAGTGGGCGTTTGCAGAAAAGGTCGAGATCGGGATCGCGTAGTCCAGGATCCACCTCGTCGATGATCGCCGGATCCAACCATTCGGTAAGTGTCTCGGCGCGACTCGCGTGCGCTGACAGGATGACTATGCCGTCTGCCCTGGGCAAGTCTCCAAGATGGCCCAGTCGGCCCGAAGCTGCGATTTTGGTCATCTTGGAGAACACGTCGGGAACGGGCTGGTTGTTGTTGACGATCGCCCATGCGAGGAACGACGTTCCGCTCCGATAAGGGAGCGGCGTTATGAGCCTTGGCGTTTCGAGTGGGGATCTGATCGGCTCCTGGAGCCTGAGTTTTTCGGACATCGCGTTCGTGACCGGCAAAGCGGAGACGGCACGACTGGGATTGGCGGTTCAGCTTAGATTTTTCGCCGGGCATGGCTTCTTTGTGCCGGATCATGCGTCGATACCCTCCGACGGTGTCTTGTATCTGGCGGAGCAACTTGGTCTCGATGCCAAATCCGTGAACCACTATGATTTTTCCGGGCGCACCGCCCGCCGGCATTGCGCGGAGATTTTGCGGCATCTCGGGTTCCGCCGTATGACGCAGACGGATCGCAGGGCGTTGTCGAGGTGGATTTCCGACGATCTTTGTGCGGGCGGGCAGCCGATCAATGCCATGCTCGAGCATGTTTTCCTGTGGTGCCGCGACCGCCGTATCTATGGGCCGTCGCGCAAGGAGCTGGAACGCCTCGTCCGTTCGCAACGACACCTCTATCTGGAGGCCCTGTTGGCCCGAGTCCGCGATCGGCTTGCGCCGGATGCGGTCGCCTTGCTGGAAGCCTCGCTCGCCGATCCCGATGGCCCGACCGGCTTCAACACGATGAAGGGGGATGCAGGTCAGGCGACGCTCGAAAACATTCTTGGCGTGACCGCCAAACTCGCCTTTATCCAACGGCTTGCTCTTCCCCGAGATTTCCTATCGGTCACGGGCAAGGCATGGGTCGATCAGATCGTTCGCCGGGTTGCCGGCGAGAAAGCCTCGGAGATGCGCCGGCATGTACCGGCGCGCCAGCTCGGGCTCTATGCCGTTTATCTGATGGCGCGGGAAGCTCAGCTTACGGATGCGATGGTCGACCTGCTGATCGAGACGGTCCATAAGATCGGATCGCGCTCGAAACGCAAGGTGGTGGGCGATATCGCGAAAGACATCGAGCGGGTCTATGGCAAGGAGCGACTCCTGGTCGAGATTGCCAGCGCTTCGATCGACGATCCATCCGGGCGCATCTGCGATGTCATTTTCCCAATCGCCGGCAAGGACAAACTGGCGGCGATCATCAAGGAAAGCCAGGCAAAGGGCGCCTTGGATCGGCGGATCTACAAGGTGATGCGGAGGTCATGGGCCAATCATTATCGCCGTATGCTGCCAAGCCTGCTTTCGGCACTGGAGTTCCGGTCGAACAACGCCGTGTGGCGTCCGGTGCTGGCGGCCCTGGACTGGATCAGAAGCAAAGTGGATGATGGATGCCGCTACGTGCCGCCGCACGCAGTGCCGGTCGACGAGGTCATTCCGGCGAGATGGCGCAGTTCCGTCATTGATGAAGAGGGGCGCGTAAACCGGATCAGTTATGAGCTTTGTGTCCTCGCGCAACTGCGCGATCGCATCCGTTCTAAGGAAATCTGGGTTGTCGGGGCGGACCGATACCGCAATCCCGATGACGATCTTCCCAAGGACTTCGATGCGCGGCGAGAAGCATATTACACAGGATTGAACCTGACGGCGGATGCGCGTGCATTTTCAAGCGCCATCCGGGAAGAGCTTGCTCAGGAACTGTTGCTCCTCAATGCCAATATTCCCCGGAACGACAAGGTTCGGCTGCTGTGGCGCGGCGAGAACCGTATATCTCTCACCCCGTTCAAACCCTTGCCCGAACCCAGGGGTCTCGCCTCGATCAAGACCGAGATCGGCCAACGCTGGCCGATGACCGGGCTGCTCGACGTACTGAAGGAGGCTGCCCTTGATACGGGACTTCTCGAAGCGTTCGAAACATCGGCCTCGCGTGTTGCACTGCCGAAAACCGCGCTGGATCAACGTCTCCTGCTATGCCTCTACGGCCTGGGAACGAATGCCGGGCTCAAGCGGATCGCCGGCGCCACCCCCGATGTCAGCTATGAAGAGCTGCTGCATGTCCATCGCCGCTTCGTTCATGCCGCGGCGCTCAAGGAGGCGTGTGCCAGGGTTGCGAATGCGACCCTGGCAATCCGCAATGCTGCAGTCTGGGGGGACGCCGGCACGGCCTGTGCGTCAGATTCCACAAAGTTCGGAGCCTGGGATCGCAACCTGATGACGGAATGGCATGCGCGTTTATGGTGGACGGGGCGTCATGATCTACTGGCATGTCGAACGACGCGCGACATGCGTCTATTCCCAGCTCAAGCGCTGCTCTTCCTCCGAGGTCGCCTCCATGATCGAGGGCGTGCTGCGCCATTGCACCGACATGGAAATCCAGCGACAATATGTTGATAGTCATGGCCAAAGCGCGGTTGGCTTTGCATTTTGCCGGCTTCTCGGATTTGAGCTTGCACCCCGCCTGAAAGCGATCGCTCGCCAGAAGCTGGCTCTTCCCGATGTCGGCATGCGAACGCGGCTTCCCCACTTGCAGCCGATCCTCTCCAGTCCGATCAACTGGGATGAGATCGAGCAGCAATATGACGAGATGGTCAAATATGCAGCCGCGATGCAGACAAAAACCGCCGACCCGGAGGCGATCCTGCGCCGGTTTAGCCGCTCCGAGGTGATGCACCCGACCTACAAGGCGTTGAGTGAGCTGGGCCGCGCGGTCAAGACGATCTTCCTGTGCCGGTATCTGCGCGAGGAGTCCTTCCGCCGCGAAATTCATGAAGGCCTGAATGTCGTTGAAAACTGGAACAGTGCCAATGGGTTCGTTTTCTTCGGCAAGGGCGGCGAGATCGCCACTAACCGCATCGATGAGCAGCAGCTCTCGGTCCTGGCGCTACATTTGCTGCAAGCGTCGCTTGTCTATGTGAACACCCGAATGCTTCAGAGCGTGCTGGTGGAACCGAAATGGACGGGCCGGATGACGCCGGATGATTATCGCGGCCTCACACCGCTGATTTACAGCCACGTCAATCCTTATGGCCGCTTCGACCTCGATCTGAATAGCCGGATCGATTTTGGGCGGCTTGCTGCCTGACCGGGGCCTTTCCGCTCGCACCATTTGGGTGCACCCGAACGTGACGATCGGAAGTGACATATACGACATGTCACAAAAGGGTGGTTCCGTCACCAATGTTACTGTACGAGGGCAAAGCCACCCTAATGTGACGGATTTGCCCATGACCCGCGTCGGCTACGCCCGCGTCAGCACCATCGACCAGGATCTCGACATCCAGGTTGCCCGGTTGAAGGCAGCGGGCTGTGAAATCCTCCGCTCCGAAACAGGCTCGGGCGCATCGCGCACTGGACGCACGGAGCTTGAGACGATCATGCAGTTCCTGCGCGCCGATGACGAACTCGTCGTCCTGCGTCTCGATCGGCTCGGTCGCTCCACACGCGATGTTCTCAATCTGGTTCATGAACTCGACCAGAAGGGAGCCTCATTGCGGGTGCTTGAGCCGGAGGTGACGACGGCCGGAAGCATGGGGCGGATGGTGATCACCATGGACTTGTAACGGTTTTGTGCCGGTCACTTGAGAGTTTAAGGCTCGTTCAAGGAGACCGACGAGATGATGAAGCATAGTGAAGAGTTCAAGCAGGAGGCTGTGCGCATTGCGCTGACCAGCGGGTTGTCGCGCGGACGCGTCGCGTCAGATTTGGGTGTCGGCAAGTCGACGCTGAACAAATGGGTTTCGCATTATCGTCCATCGGACCTGGTGGCAGCGCCGCAGGCAGATCTGGCACGAGAGAATGAACGGCTTCGCCTTGAGAACCGCGTGCTTCGGGAGGAGAGGGAAATCCTAAAAAAGGCGACTCAGTTCTTCGCGAGCCAAAGGCCGTGAGGTTCGCCTTTGTGCACAGCTGGCGGCATCGGTGGCCGGTGGAGCTGATGTGCCGTGTCCTTCAGGTGAGCGAGCGCGGTTATCGTTCCTGGCGCTCGCGTCCAGTAAGTCATCGGGAGCGGACAGACATGAGGGTGCTGGCCCATATTCGGGAACAATATAGCCTGAGCCTTGGCAGCTACGGTCGTCCGAGGATGACGATGGAACTCAAGGAGGCGGGCCTTGATGTTGGTGAGCGTCGGGTCGGCCGCCTCATGCGGATCAACGGGATCAAGCCGGTCCGCACACGCAAACACAAGGTGACGACGGACAGCCACCATCGCCTGGGTGTCGCAGCGAACTGGTTGGATGGCGACTTTGCCGCCGATGCGCCAAATTGCAAATGGGCTGGCGACATCACCTATGTCTGGACATCGGAAGGCTGGCTCTACCTTGCCGTCATCCTCGACCTGCACAGCCGCCGTGTCGTTGGCTGGGCTGTCAGCGATAGGATGAAGAAGGATCTGGCCATCCGGGCATTGGATATGGCGGTGCGCCTGCGCAATCCGCCGCATGGCTGCATTTTTCATTCCGATCGCGGCAGCCAATATTGCTCCTATGACTACCAAAAGAAGCTGCAGGCCTACGGCCTGCGTCCATCCATGAGCGGCAAAGGCAATTGTTACGACAACTCCGCCGTCGAGACATTCTTCAAATCCCTGAAGGCGGAAATGATCTGGCGGCAGAGCTGGCCAACCCGGCGGCAAGCAGAGGCCGCCATCTTTCAGTACATCAATGGCTTCTACAACTCACGGCGGCGCCATTCATATCTGGGCGGGATCAGCCCACTCGCCTTTGAGGCCAAGGTGGCATAATGAGATAGGGGACCGGCGCAAAACCGTTACAAGTCCACCATTCTGGGCATGGTCGCGGACATGGAACTGACGTTCATCAAGGACCGGCAGCGCGCCGGGATCGAGGCGGCGCGCGCCGAAGGCGTCTACAAAGGCCGGAAGAAAAACATCGATGACGATGAAATCCGACGCCGGATCACCGCCGGCGCGAGCAAGGCCAGCGTCGCGCGCGACCTCAAGATCTCAAGAATGACCGTCTATCGGGCGCTTGACGTCATTCCTTCAAGGATCGGGCTGCCGGAAAAGCCGCCTTCTGTCACCATCGCCCTGCATCTGACCATCGAGAACTTCAACAAGCATGGTCGTGGCAGAAAGCCCGCTCGCGAGCGCATTGAGGCGATGCTGGAGCGGGATTACCAGATGCAAAAGACCGGGAACTGCGATTACACGCTGACCGTCGCCTATGATCAGGGTGCCGATGGCGTCAGCCTCGATGATGAGATCGCATCTCTCCAGACAGAGATGTTCAACATCGCAGAGAGCTACAGGTGCTCGATCGAGACCGATGTTTACGAGATTGGAGGACAAGAGCGAGCCTGGTAGATCGCCATGTTCAATCTTTGTTCTTCAACATGGCCAAAATCGCAGCTTCGGGCCGACTGGGCCTATACGGGACACTTCTACCACAACATTCGGAACTTCTCGTCCAATCGCATTGGCGACTACGTCTTGGTTAACGGGCGGATTGGATGGCGGAATACCTCCGGACTCTCAATCAATTTCCTAGTGAACAACGTCTTCAACAAGCGGTATGAATCGGTGGGCTTCGATCTCACCACGATTAGCGCCAATACCGAGGTTGCCTACGGGATGCCACGCAACTGGGCAATCACTTTGAACCAGAAGTTCTGAGGGTGGATCGATAGTCGCATTGTGTCCCAAGGTTGAGATTGGACGCCGAGGCATAAAGCTGCTGGATCGGGAAAGATGATTTATATATCAGAACGTCGATCTCGGCGGCCTCAGCCACCGCGGGATTATTATAGAAATTATGGCCGATCATCTAAGTCGATGCATCAAATGCGCCCGCTGGGCTAAGGATTCCCATGCCAAGTATTTTAGTTACCCAACGCGACGGCTCCGAAAGCCGCATTGAAGCCCAGTCCGGCCTCTCCGTCATGGAAGCACTTCGCGACGGGGGGGTCGACGAATTGCTCGCCTTGTGCGGCGGTTGCTGCTCATGCGCGACTTGCCATGTCTATGTCGATGCCGATTTCATCGACCGCCTTCCACCTATGGAAGAGGACGAGAACGATCTTCTGGACAGTTCGGACCATCGCATCGACCGATCACGGCTCTCCTGCCAGTTGCCCTTCGGCGACGATCTGGACGGGCTCAGAATAACGATTGCTCCGGAAGATTGAACAGTCTTGACAGCGAACGAGCCACCCTTCCATCGATCGCGTGCCCGCTCGAAGCCGGCCCAGGGAATAATGGATCATGATCACATATGATGTTGTCATCGTGGGCGCCGGCCACGGTGGCGCCCAGGCGGCGATAGCGTTACGCCAGCGTCACTTCGAGGGATCGATCGCGGTGATCGGCGAGGAGCCTGATCTGCCCTATGAGCGGCCGCCTCTCAGTAAGGACTATCTCTCGGGGAAGAAAGCGTTCGAGCGCATACTCATCCGCCCGGCCACCTTTTGGGAGGAACGCGGTGTGAGGATGTTGACCGGCAGACGCGTCGCCGCGGTCAATCCTGCCGCACATACCGTCTCGACCGACGATGGAGAGAGTTTTGGTTACGGCCGACTGATCTGGGCAGCGGGTGGACGCCCCCGCCGCTTGACATGCACCGGCCATGATCTCGCTGGAGTCCATCAGGTGCGCACCCGCGCCGATGTAGACCAGATGATCGTGGAGCTTCCTGAAACGGCTCGAGTAGCAGTGATCGGTGGCGGCTATATCGGCCTGGAAGCGGCAGCGGTCCTTGCCGAAATGGGGAAGCATGTGACCGTATTGGAGGCGCAGGACCGTGTCCTCGCGCGTGTCGCCGGGGAAGCCTTGTCCCGCTTCTTCGAAGCGGAGCATCGGGCGCACGGGGTCGACGTGCGATTAGGTGCAGCTGTCGATTGCATCGAGGGACGCGACGGCCGGGCCGTTGGCGTTCGCCTCGCCGATGGAACGCTGGTTGCCGCGGACATGGTGATTGTGGGCATCGGTATCGTTCCGGCGGTCGAACCCTTGTTGGCTGCGGGAGCGCTTGGCATGAATGGGGTCCAAGTGGACGAGCATGGCCGGACCTCGTTGCCTGACATTTTCGCGATCGGCGACTGCGCGCTGCATATCAATGCCTTTGCCGACAATCTTCCTATCCGGCTTGAATCGGTCCAAAACGCCAACGATCTCGCGACGACCGTTGCCCGAACACTGACCGGCGATCCAGAACCTTACGTCTCGGTGCCGTGGTTCTGGTCCAACCAATATGATCTGCGCCTTCAGACGGTAGGACTGTCGGCCGGACATGACGCGGCAATAACGCGTGGCAACCCGGTGGACCGCAGTTTTTCCATCGTTTATCTCAACCAGGGCCGGGTTATCGCGCTCGATTGCGTGAATGCCGTCAAAGACTATGTCCAGGGCAAGGCGCTGGTCGCAACTCGTGTCGCAGCAAGTCCTGAGGCGCTATCTGACCCAGCGCTGCCACTGAAAGCATTTGTGTAATCAGTCCGGCTATCCTGGTATTCGGGTCCCTCTGCCCAACTTCGCGTGTCGCCTGGTCTCAGTCCTGAAGACCTGCAGGGCAGCGACGAGCCGATCTGGGCGCTGGCGGCGCCACGACGTGCGTTCCCGCCCAGGGTGCGCCGCTTCGTCGACCTCCTCGAACAGGAACTGCCTCTTACGGTCGCCTCGGTCCAGCCTGACCGAACACGCGATGCTCGATGGCGAGCGCACTCTTTCGCATACGCGCAATAAGGCCGTCGACATGCGGAATCGTGTCCGGCGCGAGGGTCGACACGGAAATGGCGCCCCGCGCCCTGCCGTCCGGCCAGCGGACCGGAACGGCAAAGCAGGTGAGATCGGGCGCGACACTACGGTCGTCCATTGCGAAGCCATCCTGGCGAACGCGTTCGAGTTCGTCGCGCAAGACGCCTGGGTCGGTCTGTGTGGTATCGGTCAGCGCGATAAATGGACCTGCGGAAAGGTAGCGATCAAGATCGGCCGCATCGAGATCGGCAAGAAGAATCTTTCCTATACCTGAGCAATAGGCTTCGAGTTGCATTCCTTCGCGTGTGAACAGCCTGTCCCCGTTCGAACCCGCCTTCACCAGGTAAGTGACCATGTCGCCTTCGAAGATGCCGAAATGCGCGATCCGCCGTGTTCGGCGCGCCAGATCGTCCAGTTCAGGGCGAACGAGCACGGCAAGGGATGAGGTCGAACAGGCCTCCGTCGCCAGCGCCCTTAGTGCAAACCCGACGCCATAGCGCCCTCGCGCGACCCTGCTTAGAAAGCCGCTATGGGCGAGGCCCGCAACGATGCGGTGGACGGTGGGAACGGGCAACCCGAGCTCGCCGGCCAGCGCGGTGACATTGTGCTCCGCCTGGTCGCTGACAATCCGGGAAAGGATCATCAGCGATCGCTCCAGCGAGCCACGGGGAGTTTCTCTTCTTCTCACTAGGTGAGATATAGAGGGTTAAGTGCCGTGGCTGCAAGGCTGCGGTGATGATATCTCGCTTCTCGAAGAGAGGACGTTGCATGGACATTCCAACGAAAGACCATATTCGAATCGCGGCCGACCGGCTCAAAAATGCTTATACCGGTCCCGCTGTTGCCCCGCTGCGTGATCTGCTCGATCCCGTGGGCATCGATGACGCTTATGCTATCCAGGAACGGAACACGCGTGCCTGGGAAGCCGAGGGTCGCCGCATCGTCGGACGCAAGATCGGACTCACCGCCAAGGCCGTGCAGGCGCAGCTCGGCGTCGATCAACCGGATTTTGGCGTTCTCTTCGAGGACATGCGTGTTGCCGATGGCGGCCGCGTCGGTGCCGGCCTTCTCCAACCCAAGGCGGAAGCGGAGGTCGCGCTCGTCCTGGGCCGAGATCTCACCGGGAACGCACCGAGCGAGGATGAGATCGCGGCGGCAACGGATTATGCCGTTGCGGCGATAGAGATCGTCGACAGCCGTATTGCCGATTGGAAGATCACGTTCGCCGATACTGTCGCGGACAATGGGTCGTCGGCGCGGTTCGTGCTGGGCAGCGAGCGCAAGGCGCTGCCGGGCCTCGATCTCTACACGTGCGGAATGGTGCTTGAGGTCAATGGCCAGCCCGTCTCGATCGGTGCCGGCGCGGCGTGCCTCGGCCACCCCCTCAAGGCGGCCGCCTGGCTCGCCCGGACGCTTGCCGAACGCGGCGAGCCATTGCGGGCCGGCGATATCATCCTGACCGGCGCGCTTGGGCCCATGGTGGCGCTCGCACCGGGGCAACATGTTCGCGCGATCATCGGCGGGCTGGGCGAGGTTCAATTTCATTATGACGGGGACGCGTGATGGCGAAGGTCAAAGTCGCAATTATCGGATCGGGCAATATCGGCACCGATCTCATGATCAAGATCATGCGCACGTCGGACATCCTCGAGATGGCCGCTTTCGTCGGCATCGATCCTGAATCCGAAGGACTGAAGCGCGCGGAGCGCCTTGGGGTCGCGATCACGTCCGATGGGATAGAGGGCCTCGTCCGCCTCCCGTGCTGGCCGGATATCGGCCTTGTCTTCGATGCGACGTCGGCGGGCGCGCATGCCCGGCACAACGAGGTCGTCACCTCGGCCGGCAAGGTGATGATCGATCTCACACCGGCGGCGATCGGCCCCTATGTGATCCCGGTCGTGAACGGCGATGCCCATCTCGACGCCCCGAACGTCAACATGGTGACGTGCGGCGGCCAGGCGACGATCCCGATCGTGGCTGCGGTTTCTTCGGTTGCCACCGTGCATTATGCCGAGATCGTGGCCTCGATCTCGTCCAGGTCCGCGGGCCCTGGCACCCGCGCGAACATCGACGAATTCACCGAGACCACGTCCAAGGGCATCGAACAGGTCGGCGGCGCGGCGAAGGGCAAGGCGATCATCATCCTCAATCCGGCCGAACCGCCGATGATCATGCGCGACACCGTCTTCACGCTCTCGAGCGGCGCGGACGAAGCCACGATCGAGGCTGCGATCGCCGCGATGGTCGACAAGGTCAATGCCTATGTCCCGGGCTATCGCCTGAAGCAGAAAGTGCAATTCGAGCGCTTCGGCTCGAACGAACCCGTCCGGATTCCTGGCCTTGGCACTTTCGAGGGGATCAAGACGAGTGTGTTTCTCGAAGTCGAGGGCGCCGCACACTATCTGCCGGCCTATGCCGGCAATCTCGACATCATGACTTCGGCGGGCCTGAAGACCGCCGAGAAAATCGCGTCGCGACGCATGCTGGAGGCGGCATAATGACGTTCGATCCCACGACCACGAAACTCTACATCCAGGACGTGACACTGCGCGACGGAATGCACGCGATCCGCCATCAATATGGCATCGAGCATGTCCGGCAGATCGCGAAAGCGCTCGACGAAGCAAAAGTCGACGCGATCGAAGTCGCGCATGGTGATGGCCTCAACGGCTCGTCCTTCAACTATGGTTTTGGGGCGCACACCGACTGGGAATGGATCGAGGCGGTTGCCGACGTCGTCAAGCATGCGAAGCTCACCACTTTGTTGCTGCCAGGCATCGGGACGATCGAGGAACTGAAGCACGCTTACGCCCTGGGCGTGCGCTCGGTTCGGATCGCGACCCACTGCACCGAAGCAGACATCTCCAAACAACACATCCAGGCCGCGCGCGATCTCGGAATGGATACGGTCGGCTTCCTGATGATGAGCCATATGATCGAACCCGACCAATTGGCCCAACAGGCGAAGCTGATGGAAAGCTATGGCGCGACCTGTGTCTATGTGACGGACTCGGGCGGCGCGCTCGACATGGACGGCTACCGGGAGCGGCTGCTGGCCTATGATCGCGTGCTCGACCCCGAGACCGAGCGCGGCATCCATGCCCATCACAATCTGTCGCTCGGCGTCGCCAATTCGATCGTCGGCGCGCAGCATGGCGCGATCCGGATCGACGCGAGTCTTGCCGGGATGGGTGCCGGCGCCGGCAACGCGCCGCTCGAGGTGTTCATCGCCGCGGCCGAGCGGAAAGGCTGGCACCATGGCTGCGATCTCTACAAGCTGATGGATGCGGCCGAGGAGCTGGTGCGTCCCCTTCAGGATCGCCCGGTGCGCGTCGATCGCGAGACATTGAGCCTCGGTTTCGCCGGCGTCTATTCGAGCTTCCTTCGCCATGCAGAGAAGGCGAGCCGCGACTATGGCGTCGATACGCGTGAGATCCTGGTGGAACTGGGGCGCCGGCGCATGGTCGGCGGCCAGGAGGATATGATCGTGGACGTCGCGCTCGACATGGCGGCAAGCCGCAATTGAAGGCATCGGGGCGGCGGAAACGATCCGTCGCCCCGATCGGCGGGCGCCTTGGTGGACGGGGTCAGGCGGAGACGAAGCCGCCGTTGACGGGTATCACCTGCCCCGAGACGAAAGCCGCAGCATCGCTCAGCAGGAAGACGGCCGTGCCGACCGTATCCTCCGGGACTTGCGGCCGCTGGATCGCGGCACCCTGCACATAGAGTTGCTTTCGCTGTTCAGGGACATAGTCGGTCGCTTCGACGCGGACGAGACCAGGCGCAATGGCGTTGACCGAAACGCCCGCCGCGCCCAATTCCCTTGCGAGCGACCGCGTCATGCTGATCACCGCGCCTTTGCTGCTAACATAGTGGAGCAAGTTCGGCGCGCCCCACAGCGCCGTGTCCGAGGCCAGGTTGACGACCCGGCCGCCGTGGGCGGAGGCCTTGAGCATGGGAGCGAAGGCCCTGGTCATGAGCCAGGTGCCCCGGACGTTGATCGCCATCACCCGATCCCACGTCTCGATGTCGATTTCGTCAAAGCCCTTGCCGCCGATGCCGGTCGCCAGCGCGGCGTTGTTCAGGAGGCCGTCGAGCACGCCGACATCTTCGGCGATCCTCCCTGCGAGACGCACGATCGACGACGGGTCGGCGAGATCGACTTCATAATGGTCAATGTCGATGCCGTCAGCGCGCAGGCGGGTCGCCGTTTCGGCGCCAAGGTCGGCGCGGATATCGGCGATCAGCACGCGCGCGCCTGCTTTCCCGCAAGCTTCGGCGAAGGCGGCACCGAGGCCGCGAGCACCACCGCTGACGAGGATTGTCCGGCCAACGAGGTCAATCGCCCCTTTGATTGTCATAGCTGTCCCCTGATATGTTCATACTATCCTCAAGCCGGCGTCAGGCGAAGCGGGACACGCCGCCTGCCACTTCCAGCGCGGCTCCCGTCGTGAAGCCGGACACCGGCGAGGCAAGAAAGACCAGCGCCGCCGCGGGCTCTTCGGGACGACCGAAGCGCCCGAGGGGAATCTGTTTCTCGGCCGCAAGCTCGGCAAGCCAGTCGTCCATCGTTTGCCCCGGCCGCGCTCGCTCACTGAACCGTCTTTCCCATTGCCCGCTGTTGACCGTTCCCAGCAGGATCGAATTGACGCGGACGGCGGGAGCCAGCTCAACGCTCAGCGACTTGACGAGATTCTGGACGCCGGCGCGCGCCGCGGAGGTGCAGACCATATGCGGCTCGGGCTGGCGCGCCAGCAGCGAGTTCACGACGACGATCGCCCCTTCGCTGCTTTCCTTCAGCATGGGCGCGAATGCGCGGATCGGGCGAATGACGCTGAAGAATTTCAGGTTCAGCTCGGCTTCCCAATCCGCGTCGAGCGTCGATGCGAAGGTCGAGATGCGCGCCTGGCCAGCATTGGCGATCAGTATGTCGAGGCGACCGAACCGTGTCTTGACCGTTTCTGCGAGACGGTCGATCGCCGATTGATCGAGAACGTCTGCCACCTGTGTGATGAAGCGATCAGGCCCAGCCCCTTCGGACGCCAACGCCGAAGCCGAACGATCGAGCCCTTCCTGCCCCCGCGCGCACGACACCACCCTCGCCCCTTCGCGCAGGAACTGACGAACCGTCTCCAAGCCTATCCCTGAAGATCCCCCGGTCACCAGTACTACCTTGTCTCTAAGTCGCAGATCCATCAGTTTACCCCTGTCGTTCGATCTGAGCCAGAAAGGTGGTGAGCGCTTGATTGAAGAGCGCGGGCGCTTCGGTCGCAAAGCCATGCCCCAGATCGGGGAAAGCGCGAGATGCGGCGCGCGGCGCAGCTGCGGCGATAGCCGCGCATCCCGCCGGAGGCGTGATCACATCGGATTCCCCCCACAGAACCAGCGTCGGCACTGCGAGACGCGACACCATTTCGCCAAGATCCGCATGGGCGAGCATGCGCGAGGCCTGCGTATAACCCTCGATCGTTACCTCGGACATCACGCGATGGATAAGTGCGCGGGCCTCCGGAGCGGCGTTCTCTGTCACGAGACGATGCGCGCGCCGATCGGCGAGTCCCAGCGGACCGAAGCGCTCGACTTCGGCGATGCGCTCGGCGACCCGCGGCGGAAGCACGTCATCGGGCCGAACCGCGTAGCCGCTCGCCGGGCTGGC
The DNA here is from genome assembly GCF_017309955.1 of Novosphingobium sp. KA1. NCBI lineage: Bacteria > Pseudomonadati > Pseudomonadota > Alphaproteobacteria > Sphingomonadales > Sphingomonadaceae > Novosphingobium > Novosphingobium sp. KA1. The sequence goes on from NZ_CP021249.1 coordinate 96,718, forward strand.
CAGGACCAGGCCTGCAAAGCGGTCCGGCCCCTGCAGGGCTGCCGCCGTCGCCATGATCGCGCCCAGCGACTGCCCCACGAGCAAGGCCCGTTCGATTGCCAGCACGTCGAGAAGCCCGTGTAACGCGGCGCCATAGTCAGCCGCGGTCGGCGCAGCCATGGGAAGCGGCGTGCTACCGACATAGCCGGGCGCGTTCCACGCGACCACGCGACGCTCGCTCGCAAGCTCCGCGAACTGCCCAGCCCACGCGCTTGAGTTCGAACCGATCCCATGCAGCAGAACAAGCGGCAAGCCGGGACCGGCACCAGCCTGTCTGATAGTGACCTTCCGTTTGCCGACCTCGATGATCTCCGGGTCGGGTTCGACGTATCGGCTTCTCTCCACCCGATCAGTTCTTTGCGCGCTTGATCTTCGAAAGAGGATGATCCGGCGGATAGGTCGGCGTCTCGGGAACGTTTGTGCCAAGACAGACGATCATGAGCGCCTCCTCAATTCCCTCGTTGACCAGCCCCCGATAGTGAGCAGCCCCCACCGGGTGGTCCGGGTTGATAGTTAGTGCATTGTCGTCTCCGCCGCCATTGCCGGTCGGAGGTGGAGCGAAGCGGAACCGGAGGCCGGCAATGGCGGTGTCGCCGCTTCCGGGGCGGGTGGTCGATAGCCGAGGCTGCTGTGCGGTCGGACAGTGTTGTACAACACGGCGACGCAACGCCCACGGGACCGAAGTTCGAGAAGTTCTCTATCGCTGGCATCCCTGGGCTGGCTGGCATGTCCACATCCATGAGCAGGTCGAACGAGCCGGTTCGGTTAATCTGCGCTGTAGCAAGACGGGAGCGACTTCGGACCGGTGGCTCGAGATTCCGGCGTGGATGTTCGACCCTGCTGCGTGCGCCCTGGCACGGATGGGTGCGTCCCCCCAAGTCGATGTCGGCGCGCTGAGCGCCTTGGTCAAGTTATTGCGAGCCGCAGCGCCGGTTTCAGCATTGTCGGATTCGAGCGCAGCATCGGGCCCTCACGACTCACATTCGGGAGGTCTCAATGCCGCGCAAGTCCAAGACGTTGCAACTCGACCTGTTCTCCTGCCCACGCGATTTCGAGATATCCAAGACACCACGGTGGGACACCCTGCCAGCGCAGACACGCCAGACGTTGACGTCGTTGATGGTGCGCCTGTTGCTCGAGCACTTCGACGATCCCGTTGCGGAGCTGCGGGAGGTGCAAGATGATCTCTGAGAAGATCGGGCCGCAGCATCTCGAGCGCAAGGCAATCCTGTATGTGCGGCAGTCCTCGGTCCATCAGGTCCTCCACAACCGTGAGAGCAGCACCCTGCAATACGCCATGCGCGGCCGCCTCACAGCAATGGGCTGGTCGCACATCGAGACAATCGACGACGATCTTGGTCGATCCGCGGCGGGCGGTGTGACGCGCGCCGGTTTCGACCGCATGGTCGCAGAGGTTTGCCTGGGCAAGGTCGGCGCCGTCGCGGCGCGGGAAGTCTCCCGCTTCGCCCGTAATAGCCGCGACTGGCAGCAGCTCATCGAGATGTGCCGCGTGGTCGATACGGTGCTGATCGACCAGGAGACCGTGTATGCCCCGCGCCAGGGTAATGACCGGTTGCTACTCGGCCTGAAGGGCAGCCTCAACGAGTATGAGTTGGATCTCCTGCGCCAGCGTTCGCTCTCGGCCCGTTACGAGAAGGCCCGGCGCGGCGAACTGGTCGTTGCCGCCCCCGTGGGCTTCGTGAAGGCCGGCGACCGGATCGAGAAGGATCCTGACCGACGCGTCCAGGAAGCCATTGCCCTTGTGTTCGACAAGGTGGCCGAACTCGGCAGTGCGCGGCAGGCGCTGCTCTGGTTCATCGAACATGGGCTGGATTTGCCCGCAAAGCGCAACAACGGTGATGTCGTATGGCGCAGGCCGAGCTATGCTACCATTCACCGAATGATCGAGAACCCGATCTACGGTGGAGCTTATGCCTATGGTAAGAGCCGTGCCGCGACCGGATATGATGGCACCGCCATGCGGTCGAGGAGCCGTCGTAAGGCGCGGGATGAGTGGCTGGCACTCATCCCCGGCTCGCACGAAGGCTACGTCAGCTGGGAGCGCTCGGAGGATATCCGGAAGATGGTGAGCGATAATGTTCCCACCAGTCAGCATCATGGAGCGCCCAAGCACGGCGACGCATTGCTTGCTGGGCTCATCCGTTGCCGACGCTGCGGACGCAAGCTGACGGTGCGCTACACCGGCGCCAAGCATGATATCCCACGTTATTCCTGTTGGCGGGGCCTGCTCGATAACGGCGAGCCGCGCTGCATCGCGTTCGGCGGATTGCGGGTCGACGATGCGATCGAGCGGGCTCTATTGCAGGTTCTTGAACCCGGAGCGATCGCCGCCTCGGTTGAGGCCGAAGCACAAGCGGCCGATCGCCGCGATCAAGTCCGTGATGTGTTGATGCGTGATCTCGAGGCGGCACGCTACGCAGCCGACCGGGCTTTCCGGCAATATGATGCCGCCGATCCGCAGAACCGATTGGTGGCAGCCGAACTGGAAACGCGATGGAACCGCGCCCTCACGCGTGCCGGCGAGGTGGAAGCCAGGATTGTCGCGCACGATGCCTCGACAGCACATCCGGCCTTACCGTCGCTCAAGGATATTGATGGTCTTGCCAGCGATCTCGAAGCAGTGTGGAACGCCCCGCAGTCCGATGCGCGGCTGAAGAAGCGCATCGTGCGCACTCTCATCCAGGAGGTGGTCGCCGACATTGATCACGACGCATCCGAGATCGTGCTGCTGATCCACTGGGTCGGCGGTGTTCACACCGATTTGCGGCTGCCGAGGCGCCGCAAAGGACAGCGCAACAGCACCTCCGCCGACATCATTGCCGCCGTGCGCGAACTGGTTCTCATCGCCAATGACGATCTGATCGCCGGCATCCTAAACCGCAACGGGCTGGTGACGGGGCACGGCAACCGCTGGACTCGCGAGCGGGTCACCGCGCTTCGATCACATCACCGGATTCCCGTCTTCCGCACGGTCGCTGACGGTCCCGCGCCGTGGCTCAACCTGAGCCAGGCTGCCCGCCACATCGGCGTGGCATCCAAAACTCTCCGGATCGCCGCCGAAGCCGGCGAGATCAAAGGCATCCACCCTCTGCCGGAAGGCCCATGGATATTCTGTCGCACCGAACTCGACGGATCAGCCGCCCATCACCTTGCAAAACGAGCGCGGCAAAATCCAAAATACCCCACGGGATCGCATCCCGATCAACAAACCCTATTTTCTTCAACCACATAGACAGATGGGTGTTATGAAGCAGGATTGTAATAGGTGATCCATCGGCCAAGACCAGCCTTCAGCTCCGATCCGGTCTCGAAGGCGTGGAGGTAGACGCACTCATACTTCAAAGATCGCCAGAGGCGCTCGATGAAGACGTTGTCCATCCATCGCCCCCGACCATCCATGCTGATGCGGATTTCAGCGTCGCGCAGCACGCTGGTGAACGCGAAGCTGGTAAACTGGCTACCCTGGTCGGTGTTGAAGATTTCCGGCCTGCCGTAGCGGGCCAGTGCCTCCTCCAGCGCCGCGACGCAGAAGCCGGCATCCATCGTGTTCGACAGTCGCCAGGCCAGCACCTTGCGCGTTGCCCAGTCCATGATCGCCACCAGGTAAAGGAACCCGCGACGCATGGGCAGATAGGTCACGTCGGCGCACCACACGTGGTTTGGCCGCTCGATCGCCAGTTTGCGCAGCAGGTACGGATAGACCCGGTGCTGCGGATGCGGATCGCTCGTGCGCGGCCGCTGGTAGATCGGCGTCAGGCCCATCTTTGCCATCAGCCGCCGAGCCCGGCGGCGACCGACCTCATAACCAGCGCGCCGCAGGTGCCGCGCCATCTGCCGGCTGCCGTACCACGGGCACTCCATGAAGGTCTCGTCGATCACCGTCATCAGTGCCAGCGTCTCGTCCGTTTCCGGCACCGGCGCGTAGTAATAGGACGAGCGGCTGATCCGCAGCAGACGGCATTGCGCCGAGATCGACAGGCGGTGGTGAGCAGCTTCAACCATCGCCCGCCTCCGGTCCACGCTCATCGACCGAAGGCTTTCGCTAAAAAATCCCGCTCCACCACCAGTTGCCCGATCTTGGCGTGCAGCTTCTCCACCTCGCTCTCGCTGACAGCCTTGGCCGCATCGCCCCCCCCAGAGAACGTGCCTGCCATCCCATCGATGGCCTGCCGCTTCCACGCCGCGATCATCGTGTGGTGCACGCCATGCTTGGCTGCCAGCTCCGCCAGCGTCAGGTCACCCCGGATCGCCTCCAGCGCCACCTTCGCCTTGAAATCCGCGCTGTAGCGCTTTCTCGTCGTCTTCATTCCCGTACCATTCCTTCAGGTCGGGAGTAGCTTAACACCCTGTCCGAAAAACCGGCACCATCTCAGGCTTCCCAGGCCGTCTGAGGGGGGGTCTTAGTTTCCTCGGCATGGGCGGCGGTGCTTAGTGCGGCCATCGCGACCCCAGACATTATTACGGACACGAAACGAACTGCGCTCGCCAGTGTAAAGGGCCGGGCACCAAGCAGCGAGGGCGACCTGTGGTCTTGATCAAGCTTTGACGTCATGAGATTTTGGGAGATTTTGCAATCGTTCGCAGCACGCGCCCCCGCCGTCGCACGAACACTATTGTCCGTCACGGACACCTCTTGGGCTTGAATCATTGGTAGTTTTTCCTCGCCTGTAGAAATCTTAGCCACGGACCCGCGCGGGTGTGGAACGTGGTATTTCGCGTTATTCGTGGTTAAGAACGGCAATCAATTGCAAAGTTTAACCCCATTCTTAACTGGACAACTTCTGTCATTGGGTGCGGGGCTGCAAGGTAGATCGCCGCGAACGTGTTGTCGCGCGACGATCAGGGTGAGAAACGTGTCGAGCCTGGGCCATCGCAACCAGTCTTGCGCAACCCACCTGATCACCGTTCTCCAGCGGTGCAAAGGGGGTTCCTGAGCAGCAACCATGGGCCTTTTATGCCAGATCCAGCAAGGAAATGGCCTTCGCCACATGCACCTTGGCTCGCTCTGCGAATTCCGGACCGATCGCCGAGCCGTCTGCGGCAATCACGTCGAGCCGTTTCACGCCCATGAAATTCAGGACATCACGCAAATAGCTTTCGCAATGTTCGATCGCCGCGCCCGGCGTTCCCGGCGCGTAAACACCGCCACGCGAAATGCACAGAATGACCCGTGCATCTCCAGCCAGCCCGACAGGTTCGCCACTCTCGTTATACCTGAAGGTCTTGCCGGCGCGCAGGACACGGTCCATCCAGGCTTTCAGGTGGGTGGAAACAGTCAGATTATAGAGCGCTGCCCCGATTACGGCGATATCCGCGCTCAGAAATTCGTCGACCAGCGTGTCAGCAAGCACCAGTTGCTCCTGCACTTCGGGGCGAGGCTCGGGAATAAGACCTCTCATCGCAGCCGCCAATTCGCCAGTGATGTGCGGCAAGGGATCGGCCACCAGGTCGCGATAGGTGACCTGCGCGTCGCCATGCGTGGCCTTCAGCTTTTCGACCACCTGCGCCGAGATCGAACGGCTGATGGAAAGTTCGCCCAGAATGCTGCTGTCGAGATGAAGAATCTTCACTGCGAGTTTCCTTTTGAATTTGGCAAGATCTGACGCCGTGCCGCGACCAGATTTAATACTTGGCGAGACATCCGATCGATGTCTTCATCGTAACAAGAACGAAACGGGTCATTGGACCGGAATTAATGATTGCTACATCGAAATCGGTCATTTCATCTTTCTTCAGACCAATAGAGTGCTTTGGGGTTGGTGACGAGCAGGAGGCGCTGCAATTCCTGGGTGGGTGCGATGCGCGGGATCATGTCAACCAGGTGCCCGTCGTCGGGCACGGCGTCCTGCATGTTGGGATGCGGCCAGTCAGTGCCCCACAGGCAGCGGGTGGGATAGTCAGCCACTAGCGGCGCGACTGACTCCGCGAACATGTCCCAGGGGTCGCCGTTGGGGTCCAGCCGGTCCGGGCATGTGGCCTTGAACCAGATGTCATCGCGGCTGTCGAGCAGGCGCCGGAAAGCCTTCATGTCTGGCCCGTCAGACCCCTGCGTCACGTCGGGGCGGCCCATGTGGTCGATCACCAGCGGCACGGGGATCGCGTCCATGAACGGGCGCAGTTCCTCCAGAATGTCGGCCTCGAAATAGATCACCACGTGCCAGCCCTGCGGCAGGCGGCGGGCGACCTCCAGGAACCTGTCCTTGGGCGCATCGTCGACCAGTCGCTTGAGGAAGTTGAAGCGGATTCCCCGAATCCCGCCGTCGTGCAGCATCTGCAATTCCGCGTCATCGATCGCGGGATCAACCACGGCCACGCCGCGGGCCTTGCCGTTCGACTTGGCGATGGCATCGAGCGTGGCGGCGTTGTCGGTCCCGTGGCAGCTGGCCTGGACGATGACGTTGCGATCGAAACCCAGGTGATCGCGCAGGGCGAACAGCATGTCAGGCCCGGCGTCTTCAGGAAGATACTTGGCCTTGGAGCTGAAGGGAAACCGGGCCATCGGACCGAACACATGGCAATGCGCGTCGATTGCGCCATCGGGTGGCACATAGATTGGCTTGGACGGGCTGGTGTGCCAGCTGACGATGCGTCCGTTGCTCATACGAAAACCACTCCATCCATCAGCTTGCGTGCAGTGCGTAGCAGCGCCGCGCTGACCACGTTACCGGCATCGTCGACTTCCAGCACGCAGGACATCTCGCCGGTCGGATGCTCGATCGACAGCGTCTTTCGCGCGCCTTCCGGCACCACAGCTACCTCTGCCGCAGGCGAGCCGGGGATCAGGCAGGCGGTTGCCACGCTCACCGCGCCGAGCACGCCGATGGTGGCATGCGCCCGGTGCGGGATGAAGCTGCGCACGCAGACGGCGCCGCCGTCGCGAGGCGGGGCGACGAGCATCATCTTGGGGACGGACTTTTCCGTTACATCGCCGAGGTTCATCAGCTCGCCCACAGCCAGCCGGATGGCTTCGATCTTCGCCTTGAGCTCGGCGTTGGCATCGAGGCTGTCGCGATCCTCGTAGCCGGTGATGCCGACATCGGCAGCCTTCATGACTACACAGGGCATGCCGTTGTCGATCAGCGTGACGGGCAAGCCGTTGACGACATCCACCGCGTTGCCGCTGGGCAGCAGCGCACCGCAAGAGGAACCGGCGGTATCGCGGAACTCGGTTGGGATTGGCGCGTGGGTGCCAGGCACCCCGTCGATCGCGGCATCGCCGGCGTAGGTCACCGACCCGCCGGGCGTCCGCACCGTGGCGACGGCGACCTGACCGGTGTTCTCCATGAAGATCGCCACGCGGGTTTCATCGCCGCTCGCCGCTACCAGTCCGCGTTCGATCGCGAAGGGGCCGACGCCTGCGAGGATATTGCCGCAGTTCTGCGCGTCAGTGACTATAGCTTGATCGACGAAGACCTGTAGGAACAGGTAATCGACGTCAATCCCCGGCCTTTCGGACTTCGACACAACCGCGACCTTGCTGGTCAGAGGATCAGCGCCGCCCATGCCGTCGATCTGGCGCGGGTCGGGACTGCCCATAACTGCCAGCAAGAAGGCATCGCGCGCGGCCGTATCGGCTGGCAGGTCAGCCCTGAGGAAATAGCCGCCCTTCGACGTACCGCCGCGCATCCACATGCAGGGAGCGCTATCCATGTTGCGGTCTCTTCTGGGCACAAAACCGGTTCCCGCTTTTGCTGAAGGAGCCATTCATAGGTACTTGAGCCCTTCCTTCTCGAGCCGCTCGCGCATCTTGTACATGTCGAGGCCGAGCTCGCCGGCGGCCAGCTTGGCGCGCTTTTCGCCCTCGTTGGCTTCGCGTGCTTGCGCCGCGGCGAGGACTTCGGCGGCCTTCTCGCGCGGGACGACGCAGACGCCGTCGTCGTCGGCGACGATCACGTCGCCCGGGTTGACCAGCGCATTGGCGCAGACCACCGGCACGTTGACCGAGCCCAGCGTGTTCTTGACAGTGCCCTGCGCATAGACCGCCTTCGACCAGACCGGGAAATTCATCTCGGTGAGATCGCGCACGTCGCGCACGCCGGCATCGATGATCAACCCCCGGCAGCCGCGCGCCTGCGCCGAAGTGGCGAGCAGGTCGCCGAAATAGCCGTCCTCGCAAGGCGAAGTCGGGGCGAGCAGCAGGACGTCGCCTTCGTTCAATTGTTCGATGGCGACGTGAACCATCCAGTTGTCGCCCGGAGGCGCGCTGATCGTCACCGCGCTGCCCGCGATCCGCGCGCCCGCGTAGATTGGACGCATGTAACTGGCGAGCAGGCCGGTGCGCCCTTGCGCCTCGTGGACCGTGGCGACGCCGCACTTGGCAAGGCCGTCGATGACCGCAGGCCCGGCCCGCTCGATGTTCTGGACGACGATTCCGCTCACATTTCCACTCCTCACGATACGATGGCCAGCGATTTATTTGATCTCATAGATTCGTGAGCGAAAGTCGAATATCTGGCGCGGCGATTAGATTTCGCTAAGATGCTGCGCATGGAAATCTGGGATCTCAACCTGCGCCATCTGCGTGCGATCACGAAAATCGCGGAACTAGGAACCATGAATGCGGCTGCCCAGGCCGTCAATCTCACCCAACCGGCGATAACCCAGGCGTTGTCACGTATCGAGTCCATGATCGCGCTGCCGCTGTTTGAACGGCGTCATGACGGCATGATATCAACGGCGGCGGCCGATATTTTCGTGCCACGCGCCAAGGCAGCGCTCGATCACATCGCGAGCCCGCATGTGACGATGAGCCGGATGCGGGCTTTGATAGCGCTGGCTGACACTGGCAGCTACACTGGGGCGAGCATGCTTACCGGCCTATCGCTTCCGTCGCTCCACCGGGCAGTCAGCGATCTGGCGCTGTCCTCGCGCAAGTCGCTGGCAGAACGGCGTGGCAAGATCGTCATCCTGACCGGAGCTGGCGAAGTGATGGCCCGATCCTTCCGGCTTGCACGGGTCGAACTCGAAGCCGGTCTGTCTGAGATCGATGCGTTGAAGGGGCATGAAACGCGCCGTATCGCAATCGGCGCCATGCCATTGTCACGCGCACGTGTCATGCCTGCGGCAGTGACAAAATTCCTGCGGCGTAACCCGCATGTACACATCTCTATCGTCGAGGGCTCGCGGTCCGAACTGGTCGATCCGCTGCGAAATGGATCTATCGACCTGATGATTGGCGCAGTACGGGAACCGCTGGCCGAGCCTGATCTACATCAAAAGGTCCTGTTCCGCGATCGGATCGTAGCGATTGGACGGGCCAAGCACCCGCTTTCAGGCTTGAGCCCATCGGCAGCAGAATTGGCTACTTACCCCTGGGTGATCTCTAGCGTCGGTACGCCGCTCAGGCACCTTTGGGAGCAGATGTTTGTGCGCGAAGGGCTTGCACTGCCACCGGTGCCCGTGGAATCCGGATCAGTGATGACTATCCGCCAACTGCTGATGGATAGCGATTTCCTTACCTTGCTGTCGCCCGACCAGGTTTTGGTTGAACTCGAGGCCGGCTGGCTGGCCAGGATCGCGGACCTGCCCGAGGATCTCGATCGCATTATCGGCGTGACCACTCGCAATTCCTGGAACCCGACGCGGGTGCAGTCGGAATTCCTTGCCGATCTGGAGGCCGTTTCGGTGACCTAGTATCAGCCCGGCTCGAGGAGCAAAGTCGCCGCGGCCGTGTTCGAGATTGGCGCATGGTAGTTGCGATGAATTTCGTGGCCCTGGGGCCCGAGCGCACCGCGCGCCGCGATCCAGTTGAGAATTTCCACGCCCTGGGTGCCGGCCAGCCGGACGATGTCGGCGATGGAATGTTGGGTCAGCGCGTCGGGATCCCGGGCGATATTGTCGAGGCAGAACAGGTCGTATTCCTTGTTCATGAACCCGGCGCGCGCGCCGTCGAGCTGGTGCGAGAGGCCGCCGGTGCCGATCACCACGATCCGCTCGTCGCCCTGCCACGATGCCAGCGCCTTGTGCACCGAGCGCCCCAGCGCAAGGCACCGCTTGGCCGAGGGCAGGGGATGCTGCACTGTGTTGATGCCGATTGGAACCAGCTTCACCGGCCACTCCCCGGCACCTGGATAGGCCAGTTCGAACGGGATCGAGATGGCATGGTCGACCAGCATTTCCTGGCAGGTGACGGGATCGAACTCGTCGCCCACCATTTGCTCGATGATGTGCCAGCTCAGTTCGGGATGACCTTTGAAGCTCTTGTAGAGCGGCAGGCCCCAGCCTTCATCGGCATTCGCATACGAAGCGGCCGCTCCGACCGCGAAGGTCGGCATCTTGTCCAGGAAGAAGTTGAGCCCGTGATCGTTTGAAAAGACCACCGCGACATCAGGCTTTACTTCGCAAAGCCATTCCTGAACCCTCGGAAAGCCGTCGAAGAAGGGTTTCCAATAGGGGGTCTGCTGGTCACCGCGATGGATTGCTCCGCCGATCCCAGGGACATGGCTGGTGAAATAGGCGCCCACGATTTCAGCCATTGATCATATCCTTATGAGCCGAATCGTACGATTCGCCGCGGCCCTGTGCGAGCAACATTTCCTTGAATTTTTCGACGCTGACGCCGGTCTGCATCGAGCCGACATCCTGAACGTTCAGTCCGAAGATTCCCGCCAGCTTGGCAAGGTAATAGATGTTCCCGCCGGCCGCGATCATGCCGAGGATATCGCGACCGACCACCGACTCGCGCTGTTCGGGCGTAAGACCATAGCGGTCCATATAGCTGGCCTCATCGGCGAGAAAGGCGTCGCGATTGACCTTCTCGTTGAACGAGAAGCACATGGCGTTTAGCGCATACCCCTTGCGGGCCGCACCGCCGTCGAACAGCGTCGTGCCGGGAATTAATTGGGCCTCCGTCGTCATCGGCGTCCTCCATTCATGCAGGCATGTGCCTGCGTCTGACCATCCTACGAATGCTTACTGGTGGACAGTCTTGATCTCGATCAAGGATGACCGTCCACACGGACGCGCGAGACTCAGTTCGAAGGTCAATTAGCACAAGCTTATCGCGAAAATGCAGTTTCGATTTGCCCGGTCCGCGGCCGCGGTGCATCCCCGAGCCATGGCACATGCAATCGCCCTTATTGGCTACGGCGAGGCCGGATCGATCTTTGCACGCGCAGGCGGGTGGGGCGGGCGCGCTAGCGGCTGGGACCTCCTTCCAGCCCGCTGCGATGCCATGGCAAGGGACGGCATCGACGCTGCAGCCAGCGCCGCCGATGCGCTGAAGGGCGCACCACTGGTGCTCTCGCTTGTCACTGCCGATGCCGCGCTTTCCGCCGCGCAGGGCTATGCTACCGTGCTTTCCGCCGGGGCTATGTGGTGCGACGGCAACTCCGTCGCGCCCGAGACCAAAGCAGCCGCCGCGAGAGCGGTCGAAGCGGCCGGAGGGCGCTATGTCGACATGGCGATCCTCGCCCCAGTCAACCCCGCGCAGCTTGCCGTGCCGCTGCTGCTCGCTGGGCCCGCCGCATTCGATGCCGAGAAAGGCCTGCGTGCGCTGGGCTTCACCAACGTGCGCGTCGTCGGCGACGAGGTCGGCCAAGCCAGCTCGATCAAGATGATCCGCTCGGTCATGGTCAAGGGAATCGAGGCACTGACGGCCGAGATGATCGCGGCAGCCGAGGCCGCCGGGGTGGCCGACGAAGTGCTCGCCTCGCTCGATGCCAGCGAGAAGGCGATCCCCTGGGCGCAAAAAGCCGCCTACAACCTGGAACGGATGCACACGCACGGCGTCCGTCGCGCGGCGGAGATGGAAGAAAGCGCGAAGACACTGCTTTCGCTCGGCGTCGCCCCGGTAATGACGCGAGGCACAATCTATCGGCAGCGACAGGCTGCGGAAAAGGGAAGCGAGGCATGACCATGATCATTGATTGCCACGGCCACTACACCGTGTTGCCCAAGGCGCACGATGACTGGCGCGAGATGCAGAAGGCGGCGTTCAAGGCGGGCCAGCCGGCCCCCGAATATCCGGCCATCTCCGACGACGAAATCCGCGAGACGATCGAGTCCAACCAGCTTCGCCTGATAAAGGAGCGCGGCGCGGACATGACGATTTTCAGTCCGCGCGCCAGCGCGATGGCCCCCCATGTCGGCGACCAGTCGGTCGCGGTGAAGTGGGCGCAGGTCTGCAACGACCTGATCGGCCGGGTCGCGGGGCTCTATCCCGAAGTGTTCGCCCCGGTCTGCATGCTGCCGCAAAGCCCCGAGGCCGACATGTCGAGTTCGATCGCCGAGCTCGAACGCTGCGTCGACATGGGCTTCATCGGCTGCAATCTTAACCCGGATCCCGGCGGCGGCCACTTCAGGCATCCACCGCTCACCGATGAGTACTGGTTCCCGTTCTACGAAGCGATGTGCGAGCTCGACGTGCCGGCAATGATCCACGTCTCGGGCTCATGCAACCCGGCGATGCATGCGACCGGCGCCTATTACATCGCGGCTGACACTATCGCCTTCATGCAGCTGCTCGAAGGCGACCTGTTTGGCCGCTTCCCGAATCTGCGCTTCATCATACCGCACGGCGGCGGCGCGGTGCCCTATCACTGGGGGCGCTATCGCGGCCTCGCCGACATGCTCAAGAAGCCGGACCTGTCGGGCCACCTGATGAACAATGTGTTCTTTGATACCTGCGTCTACCACCAGCCCGGCATCAACCTGCTGGCCGATGTGATCGACAACAAGAACATCCTGTTCGGAAGCGAAATGGTCGGCGCCGTGCGCGGGATCGACCCGACCACCGGCTTCTATTTCGACGATACCAAGCGCTATGTCGATGCGCTCGACATCTCCGAGGCCGAACGCCACGCCATCTTCGAGGGCAACGCTCGCCGGGTGTTCCCGCGCCTTGACGCGCAGCTCAAGGAACGCGGACTGTGAACATTCATGAATATCTCGAGGAATTCGAGGATATCCCCGGCACGCGCGTGTACACGGCGGCGCGGGCACGCAAGGGCTATCACCTCAACCAATTCGCGATGAGCCTGATGAAGGCCGAGAATCGCGAGCGCTGGAAGGCCGGCGAACGTGCTTATCTGGACGAATGGCCGCTGACCGAGGACCAGAAGCTGGCCGTGCTGGCGCGCGACTATAATCGCATGCTTGAGCTTGGCGGGAACATCTATTTCCTCTCGAAGATTTTCTCGACCGACGGCATCCCCTTTGCCGAAGCCTGCTCGACCATGACCGACATGACCTTCCCGGAATACCGGCAGATGATGCTGGATGGCGGCCGTTCGCCCGATGGCAATCGCAGCATAAAGGGAGGCTATTGAAATGGCGCGTATCACCGCTGGAGTGGGATCGAGCCACGTGCCGCTGCTCGGCGTCGCCGTCGACCAGGGCAAGACCCGCGACGAGTACTTCGGACCGATCTTCGCGGGCTATGACTGGACGAAGAAGTGGGAAGAAGAGGAGAAGCCCGACGTGGTGATCCTCGTTTACAATGACCACGCATCCGCCTTCGACGCCAACATCATTCCGACCTTCGCGATCGGTTGCGGCGAGCGCTATAAGCCCGCTGACGAAGGCTGGGGTCCGCGGCCGGTGCCAGACGTGGAAGGCCATGCGGACTTTGCCTGGCACATCGCTCAGTGCCTGATCCTCGACGAGTTCGACATGACCATCATCAACGAGATGGATGTCGATCACGGCCTGACCGTGCCCCTGTCCATGATGTTCGGCCAGCCCGAAAAGTGGCCGTGCAAGGTGGTGCCGCTGGCTGTCAACGTCGTCACCTATCCGGTCCCCTCGGGCAACCGCTGCTGGGCTCTGGGCGAGGCAATCGCCCGCGCGGCGGAGAGCTTCCCCGAAGACCTCAACGTGCAGATCTGGGGCACCGGCGGCATGAGCCATCAGCTGCAAGGCCCGCGCGCCGGGCTGCTCAACCGCGAGTGGGACAATAGGTTCCTCGACATGCTGGAAGCCGACAATGACGATGTTCGCCACATCCCGCACATCGAATACCTGCGCGAAACCGGCAGCGAGGGGATCGAGATGGTGATGTGGCTGATCATGCGCGGCGCGTTAGGCAAGAAGGTGAAGCGTTTGCACCGCCACTATCACATTCCCTGCAGCAACACGGCGATCGGCCACATCGTGCTGGAACCCTTGTCCGAGTGACCGCAAAAACATGAGCACCTTTATCCTGATCCATGGCGCCTGGCACGGACGTTGGTGCTGGGATGAACTGATCCCGCTGCTGGAAGCGGGGAAGCACAAGGTCGTGGCGATCGACCTGCCGGGATCGGGAGACGATCCGACACCGCCCGGGGACGTGAGCCTCGCTGCTTATTGTGATGCAGTGGTGCATACCGTCTGCTCTCAGGGCGAACCCGTGGTTCTTGTGGGGCACAGCATGGGCGGCCTTGTCATCACCCAGGTTGCCGAACTGATCCCGGAACGCGTGGCCGCGCTCGTGTATGTCGCGGCATTCTTGCCGGACAACGGGCAGAGCCTCAAGCAGCTGGCAGATCAAGGCGCGCCTCTATCGCTGGAATACTCGGCGGATGGCCTGACCGCTATTATTCCTCCGCAATCGGCGAGTGACACGCTTTTTGCGGATGTCCATCTGGATATCTGCAAGTCCGCCGTCGCCAAACTCCGCCCACAGGCTTTGGCGCCGTTAGGAACTCCTGTGGAGACGACACCCGAGCGCTTTGGTTCCGTGCCGCGTCACTATGTTGAATGTATCCGAGATCGGGCAATCCCTATTGAAGCGCAGCGCAAGATGGCGGCGGCAAACACATGTGTCTCGATCCAGAGTCTGGAAACCGGTCATTCACCCTTTTTGTCCGCGCCGGCACAACTCGCGAACGCCTTGCTCAACACCACATCGTGAACGGTTTGAAAGGAAACCAACAATGAGAATCGCACTCGTCGGCGCCGGCGCATTCGGTGAAAAGCACCTTGACGGCCTGAAGAATATCGACGGGGTGCAGATCGTATCCATCATCAGCCGTACCGGCGAACAGGCTGCTGCCGTCGCCGAGAAATACGGCGCGAAGCATTCTTCGACCGAGTTGGACGACGCCCTCGCCCGCGACGACATCGACGCGGTGATCCTGTGCACCCCCACCCAGATGCATGCGGCGCAGGCCATCGCCTGCATGAACGCGGGCAAGCACGTGCAGGTGGAAATCCCGCTGTGCGATAGCTGGGCCGATGCCGAGGCCGTGTTGGCCAAGGCGAAGGAAACCGGGCTGACCTGTATGGTCGGCCACACCCGCCGCTTCAATCCCTCGCATCAGTACGTGCACAATCGCATCACCGCAGGCGAGTTTACCGTCCAGCAGATGGACGTGCAGACCTATTTCTTCCGTCGCAAGAACATGAACGCCAAGGGCGAGCCGCGCAGCTGGACCGATCACTTGCTCTGGCACCACGCCGCCCACACGATCGACCTGTTCGCCTATCAGGCGGGCCGCATCGTCAAGGCCAATGCCATCCAGGGGCCAAAGCACCCGGAACTGGGCATCGCCATGGACATGTCGATCCAGCTGAAGAGCGAGAGCGGCGCGATCTGCACGCTATCGCTGTCGTTCAACAACGACGGGCCGCTGGGCACCTTCTTCCGCTACATCGGTGACAGCGCCACCTACATCGCCCGCTACGACGATCTGGTGAACGGCAAGGAAGAGCCGGTCGACGTTTCGAAGGTGGACGTGTCGATGAACGGCATCGAACTGCAGGACCGCGAATTCGTGGCTGCGATCCGCGAAGGGCGCGAGCCCAATTCGAGCATTGCGCAGGTGCTCGATTGCTACCGCGTGATCGGCGAGCTGGCCGTCAGCCTCGAAGCGCAGGACGGCTGGTCGTGAGCACCGCGCGGGCGATTGCCGGACGGCTGGTCAACCCGATCGGCCTCGGCTGCATGGGGCTGAGCCATGGCTACGGCACCCCGCCCCAGCCGGACGAGGCCGGGCGCGTGCTGCAAGCCGCGCTCGACCTGGGCTACGATCACTTCGACACGGCCAACATCTATGGCGCCGGCCGCAACGAGACGCTGATCGGCGAGACGCTGGCGCACCGGCGCAAGGAATTCTTCCTCGCCTCGAAGACCGGCATCCTGTTCGACGGGCCGAAGCGCGGTACCGATTGCCACCCGGATTCCATTCTGCGTTCGCTCGACCAGAGCTTGGCGCGGCTGCGGACCGACCACATCGACCTGTTTTATCTTCACCGTTTCGACCCCGAGGTGCCGATTGCCGATTCGGTCGGAGCGCTGGTACGCGCAATCGAGGCCGGGAAGATCGGCGCCTACGGCGTGTCGGAATGGTCCGCCGAGCACATTCGCGAAGCGCACGCCGCGCACCCCATGGCCGCGGTGCAAACCGAATACTCGCTGTGGACGCGCAACGTCGAGATCGCCGTGCTCGATGCCTGCCGCGAGCTTGCCATCGCCTTGGTCGCCTTCTCGCCGGTGGCACGCGGGGCGCTCGCCAACGGCCTGCGCGATCCGGACACCTTGCGGCAGGATGACATTCGCTACTCTCACCCACGTTTCCGGCCGGAAAACTGGCAGAAGAACCTCGCGCTGGTCGATTCCTTCAATGCGCTGGCAGCAGGCGCGGGCGTGACCCCGGCTCAACTGGCGCTTGCCTGGGTGCTGTCGCGCGCACCCTTCGTCCACGCAATCCCCGGCACCACCCGGCACGACCACCTGGAGGAAAACTTCTCCAGCTCTACATGGCAACCAGGTAAATATCTGCTTGATAGCTGTGATGCGCTGATCAATCAAAACACAGTTTCTGGTGATCGTTATCCTGAACCGATGCAAAGAACGATAGATACAGAAGAATTTATTAATAATTCGAACCCGCATTGATTTTGTCTTTCTGGCACTTAGGCCTAATTAGACCACTATACGCACCTATTGGAATTATTTCATGCCGATTGAGATAAAGATGCCTGCACTGTCGCCCACGATGGAAGAAGGCACTCTCGCCAAATGGCTGATCAAGGTAGGCGATACGGTTTCTTCAGGCGATATCATGGCCGAGATCGAGACCGACAAGGCCACGATGGAATTCGAAGCGGTCGATGAAGGGGTTATCGCCGACATTGCCGTGCCCGCGGGAACGGAAGGGGTGAAGGTCGGCACGGTGATCGCCACGCTCACCTGCGAGGACGAAGAGGATAGCGCCGTCACCATGCCGAAAGCTGAGGTCAAGGCTACGGCGGAACCCGCGAAGTCAGCTGAGCCGTCCACGGTTTCCGTTTCAACACCTCAGCCGACTGCAGCCCCCGTGTCCAAGAGTGGTCGGGTGGTCGCTTCTCCGCTGGCCAAACGAATTGCCGCACAGCGCGGCGTTGATCTTGGTGAGATCAGAGGCAGCGGACCAAGTGGCAGAATCGTCAAGTCTGACGTCGAGGGGGCGCAAGACAGCACGCCCTCTGAAACGCAACGGGCTCCCGCGCCGCAAGCCGCGGTCGACGCCGTACCTGATTTCAGCATTCCTTACGAAGCTGAAAAACTCAACAATGTGCGCAAGACCATCGCCCGCCGTCTGACGGAGGCCAAGCAGACCATCCCGCACATCTACCTGACGGTCGATGCCCGGCTCGACGGACTGCTCAGGCTGCGCGGCGAGCTTAACAAAGCGCTTGAGCCCGATGGCGTCAAACTCTCGGTCAACGATCTTTTGATCAAGGCCTTGGCCAAGGCACTGATCCGCGTACCCAAGTGCAATGTCAGCTTCGCCGCCGACGAATTGCGCAAGTTCACCCGCGCTGATATCTCGGTGGCCGTGGCCGCGCCTTCGGGGCTGATCACGCCGATCGTAGTCGATGCCGCGACCAAGGGGGTGGCGCAGATCTCGACCGAGATGAAGGCGCTCGCCGACAAGGCGCGCGAGGGTAAGCTGCAGCCGCACGAATACCAGGGCGGAACGGCAAGCCTTTCAAACCTGGGCATGTTCGGGATCAAGCAGTTCGAGGCGGTGATCAACCCGCCGCAGGGCATGATCATGGCGATCGGCGCGGGCGAACAGCGCCCATACGTGGTCGATGGCGCACTCGCCATTGCGACGGTGATGAGCGCCACCGGCAGCTTCGACCACCGCGCGATCGACGGCGCCGATGGAGCGCAGCTGATGCAGGCTTTCAAGGATCTGGTTGAGAACCCGCTGGGGCTGGTGGCGTAAGATGGCTGAGCAGTATGATCTCATCGTCCTCGGTTCCGGCCCTGGCGGCTATGTTGCGGCGATCCGCGCGGCGCAGTTGGGACTCAAGACCGCGATTGTCGAGCGCGAGAACCTGGGCGGGATCTGCCTTAATTGGGGGTGCATCCCAACCAAGGCGCTGCTGCGTTCGGCCGAAGTGCTGCACAACATGCGCCATGCCGCCGCATATGGGCTGGCGGCGGACAACATCCGCGCCGATCTGGACGCGGTGGTCAAGCGCAGCCGTGGAGTGGCGAAGCAGCTCAACCAAGGCGTCACCCACCTGATGAAGAAGAACAAGATCGCCGTGCACATGGGAGAGGGGGTTCTCAAGGGAGGCGGCAAGCTGGAGGTGAGGGGCGACAAGGGCACCGAAACCCTCTCCGCCAAGCACATCATCATTGCCACCGGCGCGCGCGCTCGCGATCTGCCTTTCGCCCCGGCCGACGGCAAGCGGATCTGGACCTATCGCCATGCCATGACCCCCAGCGAGATGCCAGGCAAGCTGCTGGTCATCGGATCGGGCGCGATCGGGATCGAATTCGCCAGCTTCTACAACGATATGGGAAGCGAAGTTACGGTCGTTGAGATGATGGACCGGATCGTCCCGGTCGAGGATGCCGATGTCTCGGCCTTCCTTGAAAAGGCACTCAAGAAGCAGGGCATGACGATCCTGACCGGGGCGGGGGTGGAAAGCCTCGCCTCCGGCCCCAATGGGGTCAAGGCCAGGATCAAGGACAAGGACGGCAAGGTCAGCGAGAGCGAGTTCAGCCACGTGATCGTAGCGGTCGGGATCATGCCAAATACTGAGAATATCGGCATTGAAGCACTCGGTATCAAATCGGAAAGAGGCTTCATCCAGATCGACGGCCTGGGCCGCACCAACGTGCCCGGCATCTGGGCGATCGGCGATGTTACCCCCGGACCCTGGCTCGCCCACAAGGCCAGCCACGAGGGCGTGATTGCCGCCGAGGCGATCGCCCATGCACTCGGCAACAAGGTTGTCCACCCCCACGCGATGGACAAGCGCAACATCCCGGGCTGCACCTATTGCCGCCCGCAGGTCGCCAGCGTCGGGCTGACCGAGGCCAAGGCCAAAGAGGCCGGTTACACCGTGAAAGCAGGCACTTTCCCGTTCATCGGCAACGGCAAGGCGATCGCACTGGGCGAGCCCGAAGGCTTCATCAAGACGGTGTTCGACGCCAAGACCGGCGAATTGCTGGGTGCGCACATGGTCGGTACCGAAGTAACCGAGCTGATTCAGGGCTATGTCGTGGGCAAGACGCTCGAGACCACCGAGGCCGAACTGATGGCCACGGTCTTTCCGCATCCGACGCTGAGCGAGATGATGCATGAAAGCGTGCTGGCCGCCTTTGAGCGGGCGCTACACATTTAAGGAATTGGAGATCCTGTGCAAAACAGACGATCAAATAGAGACGGACGGCAAAGGCCTCAAAGTGAAATCAAATCCGCTTTACGTAGCCTACAGGAAACACACGCGGCGAACCTGCGGCACAAGGCCTCAGATGAAGAACTGCTGAAATTCTACGAACAGATGCTGCTGATCCGCCGCTTCGAGGAGCGCGCCGGGCAGCTCTATGGCCTGGGTCTGATCGGCGGGTTCTGCCACCTCTACATCGGCCAGGAAGCCGTCGCGGTGGGGCTGCAATCGGCGCTGACGCCGGGCAAGGACAGCGTCATCACCGGCTACCGCGATCACGGCCACATGCTGGCCTATGGAATCGACCCCAAGGTTATCATGGCCGAGCTCACCGGCCGCGCCGCGGGCATCTCGCGCGGCAAGGGCGGGTCGATGCACATGTTCAGCGTCGACCACAAATTCTATGGCGGCCATGGCATCGTCGGCGCGCAGGT
Source organism: Novosphingobium sp. KA1 (assembly GCF_017309955.1). Lineage (NCBI taxonomy): Bacteria > Pseudomonadati > Pseudomonadota > Alphaproteobacteria > Sphingomonadales > Sphingomonadaceae > Novosphingobium > Novosphingobium sp. KA1. Next base: position 116,808 of record NZ_CP021249.1, read on the forward strand.
GCCGCTTGGGGCAGGTCTCGCCTTCTCGCACAAGTACAACGAGGACGGCGGCGTCTGCATGGCCTATTTCGGCGATGGCGCGGCGAACCAGGGCCAGGTCTACGAAGCCTTCAACATGGCGGCGCTGTGGAGCCTGCCGATCGTGTTCGTGGTCGAGAACAACGGCTACGCGATGGGCACGGCGGTCAAGCGCGGTTCGGCCGAAACCGATTTCTACCGCCGCGGCACCGCGTTCCGCATCCCCGGGATGAACGTCAACGGCATGGACGTGCTCGAGGTTCGCGCCGCCGCCGAAGTGGCGCTGGCGCATGTCCGCAGCGGTGCCGGGCCGGTGCTGATGGAACTGCACACCTATCGCTATCGCGGCCATTCGATGTCGGACCCCGCCAAATACCGCAGCCGCGAAGAAGTGCAGGACATGCGCGAGAACCACGACCCGATCGAGGCCGCCAAGGCCGAGCTGGTCAAGCGCGGGGTGTCCGAGGAACGGATGAAGGATATCGACAAGCAGATTCGCAGCAAAGTGGCCGAAGCTGCTGACTTTGCAGAAAATTCGCCGGAACCGGAGCTACCCGAACTCTACACCGACGTACTGGTGGAGACCTACTGATGGGCATCGAACTCAGAATGCCCGCGCTGTCCCCGACCATGGAAGAGGGGACGCTGGCCAAGTGGCTGGTCAAGGAAGGCGACGAGGTCAAATCGGGCGACATCCTTGCCGAGATCGAGACCGACAAGGCGACGATGGAATTCGAAGCCGTCGATGAAGGGATCGTAGGCAAGATCCTGGTTGCCGAGGGCACCGAAGGGGTCAAGGTCGGAACCGTGATCGCGGTAATCGGCGAGGACGGGGAAGTCACACCGAGTTCGGCTCCGGTGCTGACCGAAGTCCAGGCTGCACCGCCCGCAATCGCGATCGAGCGCCCGGTGGCTGCACCGCGCGCCGCCGATCCGGCAGTGCCCGCTAGCACCAACATGAAGATGTCGACCGTGCGCGAAGCCTTGCGCGATGCCATGGCCGAGGAAATGCGCCGCGACGGCCGCGTGTTCGTGATGGGCGAGGAAGTCGCCGACTATCAGGGGGCCTACAAGGTCACCCAGGGCCTGCTTGAGGAATTCGGGCCGAAGCGGGTGATCGATACCCCGATCACCGAATACGGCTTTGCCGGGATCGGCGCGGGCGCGGCGATGGGCGGGCTGAGGCCCGTGGTCGAGTTCATGACCTTCAACTTCGCCATGCAGGCGATCGACCACATCATCAATTCGGCCGCCAAGACCAACTACATGTCGGGCGGGCAGATGCGCTGCCCGGTGGTGTTCCGCGGCCCCAACGGCGCGGCGAGCCGGGTCGGCGCGCAGCACAGCCAGAACTACGGTCCGTGGTATGCCAATGTCCCCGGGCTGGTGGTGATCGCGCCCTACGACGCGTCTGACTCCAAGGGCCTGCTCAAGGCCGCGATCCGCAGCGACGACCCGGTGGTCTTCCTCGAGAATGAGCTGGTCTATGGCCGCAGCTTCGAACTGCCCGAGCTGGACGACCACGTCCTGCCGATCGGCAAGGCGCGGATCATGCGCGAAGGCAGCGACGTTACCATCGTGTCCTACTCGATCGGCGTCGGGCTCGCGCTCGCGGCGGCGGATGCGCTGGCCGCCGAGGGGATCGAGGCCGAGGTGATCGACCTGCGCACGCTGCGTCCGCTCGACAAGGAGACCATCCTGGCTTCGCTCGCCAAGACTAACCGACTGGTTGTGGCCGAGGAAGGCTGGCCGCAATGTTCGATCGCTTCGGAAATCACGGCCATCTGCATGGAGGACGGCTTCGATCACCTCGACGCGCCAGTGTTGCGAGTTTGCAACGAGGACGTGCCACTGCCCTATGCAGCGAACCTTGAGAAGGCGGCGGTGATCGACGCGGCACGGATCGTCGTGGCAGTGAAGCGGGTCTGTCACCGTTTAGCTCAAAATGAAATTTTTTGAAGATGTTTTCAATATTTCCTGGCAGAGACAGGAAATTAGATGGTCTTGCTCAGGGGCTATTAAGTATACCTGATAGATAACTAATCTGATAAAATTGTTATTTAGACAGATCCTAAATAATGGAGACTCCTGATGGTGGCTGATATCGTTATTGTCGGAGCCGGGCATGGTGGGGCGCAGTGCGCCATCGCGCTGCGGCAGGCCGGGTTCGAAGGCACTGTGACGATTGTCGGTCGCGAGTGCGAACCGCCCTACGAACGCCCACCGCTCTCCAAGGAATACTTCGCCCGCGAGAAGACCTTCGACCGGCTCTACATCCGCCCGCCGCAGTTCTGGGAGGAGAAAGGCGTTCGCCTGATGCTCGGCATCGAAGTGACGGCGATCGATCCGGCGTCGAAGCAGCTTACCCTCTCGGACGGCTCCAGCTTCGGCTATGGCAAGCTCGTCTGGGCGACCGGCGGCGATCCGCGCAAGCTGCCCGTTCCCGGCGGGAGCCTTTCCGGTGTCCACGGCGTGCGCACCCGCGAAGACTGCGACACGCTGATGGGCGAGATCGACGGAGGAGTGAAAAACATCTGCGTGATCGGCGGCGGCTACATCGGGCTTGAGGCAGCAGCCGTGCTCACCAAAATGGGGTGCAAGGTCACTTTGCTCGAGGCTCTCCCCCGTGTGCTTGCGCGCGTTGCCGGGCCGGAGCTGTCGGCCTTCTACGAAAAAGAACACCGCGACCACGGTGTTGACCTGCGGACCGGCGCAACCGTTGAAGCGCTTGAGGGTGAAGGGCGCGTTACCGGAGTCAGGCTGGGTGACGGCTCGGTGCTTCCCGCCGATGCAGTAATCGTCGGCATCGGCATCGTGCCTGCCGTCGCACCGCTGATCGCAGCCGGAGCAGCAGGCGGCAATGGCGTGGACGTCGACGAGTACTGCCGTACCTCGCTCCCCGATATCTATGCCATCGGTGATTGTGCCGCCTTCGCCTGTGATTTTGCCGACGGAAAAGTGATGCGCATCGAATCGGTGCAGAATGCCAACGATCAGGCAACCTGCGTTGCCAAGGCCATCTGCGGCGACGAGAAGCCCTATCATGCCTTCCCGTGGTTCTGGTCCAACCAGTACGATCTGCGCCTGCAAACCGCCGGACTCTCGGTCGGCTATGACCAGACCGTGGTGCGGGGATCCCCCGACGCGCGGGCGTTTTCGGTAGTTTATCTTAAGGGCGGGAAAGTGATCGCGCTCGACTGCGTCAATATGGTCAAGGACTATGTTCAGGGCAGGAAGCTGGTGGAAGCAGGTGTTTCGCCAAACCAGCAACGCCTGGGCGACGTGAGCGTAGCGCTCAAGGAGCTTTTACCCATCCAAGGCGACACACACTTGCGGAACGGCGGAGCCGCTGTTTGATGTTGCCCGGTGGGTTTCTTCCGCAGCAGGTAACGTGAGACGGCATGAACGAACCGGTCGCGCTCGCGGCAACGTGAGTTGACGCCGCCCGATATCTTTGATTGATTGATTGCGCGCTTTCCCGACTGCCAGCCCGCCTCGAGGAGGCGAATAGTAATGCTGGATTTTTTTAGAGTACTCGCGTTGGTAGCTCTAGCGACTATTACGTCAGCACAAGCGCGTGAGGCTGAGTTGACGCGCTTTGGGCGAGCGACAAGCACAGGTGCGACCATGGTCGCGAGCGAAATCGAGTTTCAGAGTCTTGAGGTGGTGCCCAAGGGCCGCATACCTATTCTTCAGGATATTTCTTTGCTTCCACTAACAGCTTCAAGATCGCCAGCATTCAATTTGGAACCATGCATGCATGATGGATATACTCGTGCATGGTGGCTCTCGCCCGAGGCCGAAGCGCGCCGCGCAGCGTACTTCGATACGGTAGCGCGCATAGCATGTAATCACGGCCTGCCCACCCGCTTGCTCGACGCCGTCATAGCTCAGGAGTCAAGTTATGACTTCCTTGCCTTGAGCCGTGCCGGAGCGATGGGTATGATGCAGATCATGCCGGGTACTGCACGTCAGCTGGGGTTGTCGAATCCGTGGGAGCCAGTTGCGAACATGGTGGCGGGTGCTCGCTATCTTCGTGAGCAACTCGACCGTTTCGGGCGTATCGACCTGGCCCTTGCAGCTTACAATGCTGGCCCGGAACGCCGTGCGCTGCGCTATGGCCGCATCCCCGCGATCCCAGAAACCCAGCACTACGTGCGCACGATCCTCACCAACTGGGGCCGCCTGATCGAGCTGGATCAGGCCAACATGCGCGAACCCGACCGAGGCGAACTCGCGATGATCGCCGTCCGCGCCTCGGGCTACCGCGACGTCGAACTCATTCGCTACGACGGGTTGAACGCATCGAACCCAATGTAGTGTGCGTAGAGCAAGGCTATCCCCATGATGCACGGAAACCCGCTGAGGTAATTCAGCTGGAACCGCAGCCAGAGGCGCGGGAACCAGATCGCTTTCTGCTTCCATGTGTCGGTCGGCAGGCCGATCGCGCCTGATTGAAGCTCGATAATTGTGCGCAGGAGCGCACAGGTCGCGCAGATTCCGGCGAGCAGGCCAACGGCGGCATAGAGCTGGGTCCAGGCCGCGAGCGCTTCAGGGCGCATGACACTCTGCTGCGCGAGCCCTCCTCACATCACGCCTGCAACGTCCGGTCGTGCTCCATCACCCGCTCTTGGTGGGAGAGGAGCATGTCATAGGCCCGGCCCAGCGCTTCATGGATGATGGGTGGGCGCAGGGTCACCTGGATTTCGCCGCGCCGGCGCGTCAGGATTTCGCAGTAGAACCCTTTCATCGCCTCGCAGATGAGGAAGACCTCGGGGTCGTCATAGGCGGTGTGATCGTGCAAAAAGGTCACGCAAAACTTGGCGCGCACGCAATCGATATCGAGAGCCTCGAACAGGCGGTCGCGCAGGTCATCTTTGAGCGCCACCTTCTTGCGGATCACCTTGTGAAGACGCGGGCGAGCGATCTCGAGGCGATCGGCCAGATGAGCAAGAGGCAAGCCCTGCTTGCCCGCTTCGGCATCGATCAGACGCTTGTATTGCTCCTGCTCGGAGAGGCGCGGCGCAGCCTGTCCAAAGCAGAATACCGAGTCGCCCAAGGATGCTGGCTTCGGGCAGAAAACGGTCTCGGGTGTGACAGTGCTGTGCGGCATGGCTCGCCCCTTTCGGGACAATCGCTCTATGGGATACCATAGAGTGTCAAGTGTTTGCATTGCCGATTAAGGCAATTCCCATAGCGTTTTCAGATCAAGTGTCCGGGCTTTGTCAGGTGCACAATAAAGGGAATGACAGCCTTGTCCTTCACTGGCTTGCCGCTGATCTGCGCGATTCTTCGGCGCACGGCGTTATAATCGTCAAGCCACTCGGGACCCACTTCAAGCCAAACCTTGATTTGCCCGTCGATTGGATGCTGAGCGAGGAATCCGTCCAGGTCTTCGCGCGCGATCTCCATCGAACTGGCGCGCGAGCAGGCGTGCTGGACAGTTGCACGCAAGCTCTGGAATTTAGCGGTTTTCTTGGAAAAGTCACACATGGCGTCGGCCAGAAGTGCGAAGCAATTCTGGCTTATGAGCATCCGGATATTGCGTGTTCCGCTAGCCATCGAGTTTGCGCCGGGTGTTCCATGATCTGCGCGATCATGACCCAGAATCGTTAATTTTCCGAATCGCGAGGTGACTGGCCGATTCGCGCGGGCTAGTTTCGATCCAGGCAATGGCGGTTGCCTGCCCAGGTGACAGCTGCACGCAAGTGGAACTTCGGTATTCCGAAATGGAACCTCTCGATTTCCCAAATGGAAAACCAATAGCCGTCCCGAATCCATCTAGAGGAATGATGACGATTCGCGCATCGGAAGAAACCCTTCCTTAATTGCGACCAGATGCTCGCCCCTGTTCTTTGAACCTGCCCGGGGATGACGTGGGCGGTTTCAAAGAAGGAAGCATTGCGATGAAAAATTGGTTCAAGGGGAAGGGCGCAGGTATCGCCCAGGGCGCGGCGGTGGCGGCGCTGGGTCTGGCCTTCGGCAGCGAGGTGGCGATGGCCGGCGCCGACACCACGTTCAACACGGCGCTCACCGCGTTCACCGGCTTTCTCGAAGGCTCGGGCGGCAAGATCATCACGGTGCTCAGCCTGGCGGGCGGCATCGTCGGGCTCGCCTCGGGCCGCTTCAGCCTGGCCCAGGTCGCGATCCCCGTCGGGGTCGGGGTGGGCGCCGGCACCGGCGTTCCCATCGTCACCGCCGCGGTCACCGCGACCATCTGACCATTCGTTCGTCCGGCGCAGGCCTCAGCGCCTGACCGGATCCTTGGAGGGTGGTGTCTGTCATGCAGCGATACACGGTCCCGGCGCATCTCGATGATCCCGAACTGATCGGCTTTTGGACTCTCGATGAGTTCATCGCGATGATCGTGCCCTTCGCCTGGGGCGTCCTGTCTCAACATATTCTGATTGGGCTCTTAACAAGCGTGCTGGCCTGGTGGGGATTGCGCAAGTTGAAGGCGGGACGCGCGGTCTCGTGGATCATCCACACGGCCTACTGGTATCTGCCGGGCTCGTTCATGGGCCTCAAGGCAACGCCGCCCTCCCACCTTCGCGTGATGGCGGGCTGACATGGATCTCTCGATTTCGCATGCCCAGGCGCAGCGTCTCTTGAAGCAGCGCAACCTGCTCGCGATCGGCTGCGCCGCGCTGTTCGGGGTCTCGGTGCTGCTGACGCTCACTGCGGCAAACCGCGAGCGCGAAGTGGTGCTGCAGCCGGTGCTGGCAAGGCCGCTGACGCTCTCCTCTTCGCACATCGACAAGGATTACCTCGAGTTCGTCACCCGCGATGCGGCGCTGCTCACGCTCAACCGCTCGCCATCGAACCTCCAGTACTGGATGGATTCGATCCTCGAGATCACCGATCCCAGGACCCACGGCCGGATGAAGGCCGAGCTGATGAAGGTGTTTAGCGAGCAGAACGGCTCGAACGTCTCGCAATACTTCACCATCGAAAAACTCACCGTCGACCCGGAAGGCCTGACCAGCGAGGTAAACGGCATCCTCCATACCGTCGTCGGCTCGAAGGAAGTGACCGACGAGGCGCGGACCTTCCGCTTCGTGTGGTCCTACTCGGGCGTGAGCCTGAAGCTCGCCGGGTTTGGCCAGGTCACTGACAAAGGCGCGAATGGCAAGGACGCGGATCGCCAGAACACCGCCGGGAGGGAAGACGCATGACGATAGCTCTCGCCCTGAGCCTGCCGGCCTGCGCGATTGGCGCGGGCGCCATGCTCGCCGGACAGCCTTTCGCCACCCTTGGCAGACCCATCGGCGCCGCGCTGATCGCCCTGGGAGCGCTCGGCCTCGCAACGCCTGCGCTTGCCGACCAGAACGTGATGGCGGCCGACAACGGCACGGTTCCCTGCGTCGCCTCGGCCAAGGACCTCACCCGGATCAGCCTTGCGGGCGACCAGTTCGCCTCGGTCTCGAAAATCACCACCGGCAACCCGGCCGAAGATTTCAAGATCGTCAACGAGCCAGTACGCGGCGACATCTATATCTCGGTGCCCGACGGCTTCCCGCGGACCTCGCTCTCGTTCTTCGGCACCACGCGCAAGGGCTTCGTCTACAAGTTCGTCTGCCAGGTACGCGGCACCGAGGCCGAGCAGGTGTTCATCGCCAATGCCGCGATTACCAGCGATCGCGCCCGCGACTGGGAGGTGCAGAGCTCGCCCGAGGATGCCGCAGTGCGGCTTGCCCAGGCGATGTACCGCGGCGAAGCGATCGACGGCTTCGACATGCGCTCGACGGTTCTCGAACCGGTCATGGTCGGACGCCTCCAGGTCCAGCAGGTCGGCGAGTATCGCGGCGCGGAGATGAAGGGGCTGGTCCTGCGCGTGCGCAACACCGGGCGGCAGGCGCAAAGTCTTGATGAGAACATGCTCGCCGCACGCGGCGCGCTCGCCTTCATGGCGCCGACAAGCGAACTCGCCGCCGGCCAGGAAGCCGCCGTCTACCTCATCCAGTCCAGTGCCAACACGCAGACAGGGGGCCGGTGATGGACCTGCGCACGCTTTTCCAGAAGAAGCCCAAGTCGCTCGATGCCGGCGAGGGCGCGGACGGCTCGCCGCTCGGCGATGCCATGGCGACCAACGAGGCGGTGAAGCGCAAGCAGATGCTGCTGCTCGGCGGCGCGGGCGCGGCCGCGCTTGTCGCCGGCTCGTTCTACATCTTCGACGACAAGCCGGGCAAAAGCGGCAAGGCGCTCGAGGAGGAAGTCGAGGGCGTCTCGGTCGACGAGATGGTCAACAAGAACATGGCCGAGAAGGAATGGCGCGCCCAGTCCGAAGCGCAGATCTCGGCGATGGACACCAACATGCGCGCGCTCGCGGCGCGCGCCGAACGTGCCGACCAACTCGAAGCCCAGCTCGCCCAGCAGTCGGGCGCCGGCATGCCGCCCGAGACCGAGCGCGTGCTCTCCGCCTACCAGAGCGAGAACGAGCAGCTGCGCGCCGCGCTCGCCGCCGCGCGCCAGTCGCCGGTGGGTTCCAGTGCGGGTATCAATTCCGGGCCCAATGCACTTTACGGGCGAACCAGTCCGCCAAGCTACCAGGTGGCGGGCGCCCCACGCCTCGCGGGAATGCCAAACACGCCTGCGGGGCAGGCTGCAGCTTCTGCCGCCGGGCTTCCTATCGCGCGCGGCGGCGAGGTCAGTCTCGTCTCTTTCGGTGAAGGCGCGACGAGCGGCACTGGAACCCCGGTGCCGAGGGGCAACACGGTCTATACCGACAGCGCCAATTACCTGCCGCCCAATTCAATTGCAGTCGCCAAGGTGATCGTCGGCGTCGATGCCAATGCCGGGGTCCAGAGCCAGACCGATCCGCTCCCCGTCGTGCTGCGCATCACGGGGCCGGCGCGCTCGGTCTACGACAAGGGGCGGCTGCTCACGACCAACATCGCCGGCTGCCTCGTCAACGGCGCGGCGCGCGCCGACCTCTCCTCGGAGAAGGTCTATGTGAAGCTCCAGCGCATGACCTGCCCGCAGCCGGGCGGCCGCTACGCGGTCTCGGACGTCAAGGGCTTCATCGCCTTTGGCGGCAAGACCGGGGTGAGGGGCCGGGTGGTCAGCCGCGAAGGCGCACTCGTCGGCCAGGCTTTCCTAGCCGGGCTCGCCGGCGGGTTCGGGCGCGGGTTCTCGGCCAACACCAGCTCGGTCCTCCAGGGTGCCAACGTCAACGTGAACGGCCAGCGCCAGAAGCTCGGCACCGGCGAAATCCTCGAAGGCGGACTGGGCGAAGGCGTCGCGACCTCGGTCGACATGGTCTCCAAATACCTGATCGAGCGGGCCGAGCAGTACCAGCCCGTGATCGAGATGCCGACCGGGATCGATGTCGAGATCGTCTTCCTCGAGGGCGTGTTCATCAACGGATGAGGAGTGAAGGCGATGACGTTCCACTTTGCTGACCTGAAACGGCTCAAGCCCACAAAGCGCGCAGTCAAGCGTCTGGCCTGGCCGCTCGCGGCCATGGCGCTCGGCAGCGGCGCCTCGCTGGTCTGGGCGAATGCCGAGGGCGGCGAGCGCCGCCCTTCGCAAGCCGATGTGGCGGTGGCGAGCCTGCTCAAGGAGCGCCTGCCGCGCACGGCAGTCACCCGCGTCAATTGCCAGGTGGTCGATGGGGTCTGCGAAGTGACCGCCGGCGCGCAGCTGTTCTACGTCGACCGGACCGCGCGCTACCTGATGATCGGGCGGGTCTACGACATGCAGACCCGCCAGGACCTGACCGCCGTGCGCCTGCTCGAGGTCAACCCTGACCTCCTCGTCGGCGGGGCGGCAGGCAGCCGCCGCGAAGCCGAAACCACGCAGGCTTCGGCCCGCGGGCTCAATACTTCCGCTGCGCGTGAGACAGGCGCGCAGGGGTCCCCCCGGACGATGTCGCTCGCCGAACTGCCCGAGGCTGGCGGCATCGTCTGGGGCAACCCCGCCGGCAAGACCGTTACGGTGTTCAGCGATTTTCGCTGCGGCTATTGCCGGGCGCTCTCGGCCGAGCTCGAGGCGATGAACGTGCGGGTGATCGAGCGGCCGATCTCGGTGCTCGGCAGCCGCGACCTTGCCAACCAGGTGTTCTGCGCGCGCAACCGCTCCCGCGCGGTCAAGGCGGCCTATGCCGGTGCAGCCATCGCCGACAGCAAGCCCTGCGACACCTCGGCGCTCGATGCCAACGAGCGCTTCGCCCGCGAGGCCGGGATTGCCGGAACCCCGGTGATCGTGCGCTCGGACGGCGCGGTGATCGAAGGCTACCGCCCGCGCGCCGTCCTCGAGACCTGGCTCAAGGCCGTGCGCTCATGACGCTTCTCACGACCCGGCAACAGTCAGTGTTCCAGCGCGCGGTGCAGCGCCGCTCGCGGGGACAGGTGCGGCTTCCGGCCCTGAATCTTGGTCAATCGGAGGCAATCGCCCTCTGGCACAATCTTGTCGCAGCCTTCGCAAGCGACAGTGGCAAAGGCAGGGGCAGGGCGCTCACCCCCCGCGAACTCATGCTGCTGCGCCAGCGTGCCTGGCAGCGCTCGGCGGGGCATATCGCGCTGTCGCAGGACAGCGTGACGCTCGAGGCCGGGCTGGCGCTCTGGAATCTCGCGGGGCAGATCGAGATGCTTCTTGCGCGGCAGTCGCACGGATATGCAGCGCGGCCGGGCCTTGCACGCGCGGCGAAGGTGGCCGCGCTCGGGCTGGCCGCGACGCAGATGGCGGCCTGCACGAGCCTCTGGGGCGGCAACATCAAGGGCAACTTTGCCTGCAGCGCGCCCGGCGGCACCTGCGCGCCTTCGACCGTGATCGACGACCAGGCGCTTGCCGTCATCCAGAATGCGCGCCCGATGGTGCCGGCCTCAGGGCCCTATTTCCGGCCCCAGTCACGGACCTCAGGTCAGAGCGCCCGGTTGATGCCGACCGGCAGCGGCAGGATCGCCGCAGCCGGGCCAGGTGTCGCCCACCGCGAGCGCCGCGTGCTCAAGGTGGTGTTCCCCTCCTATGTCGATGGCTCCGGCAATTTTCACGAGCCGCGGGTAGTGCACACCGTCGCCGATGCGGGTGGCTGGATGCAGCTGTCCGGCGCCAGCTCGGGCGAGCAGGGTGCGGCGCAGGCCCAAGCTGACGCTGATGCCGCTGCGCCCCTCGCTGCGCAGCAGGCCAATCCGCCCGGCGATCCACAGTCTGCCGTTAGCCACAAGCCTGACGAGCAAGCCGGACTGCCCGGCCCAGGTGCCGTGCCATCGGGAGCCCTGCCCGATCCCAGGGTGGTGGCCGAAGCACGGGCCAAGGGCGCTGCGAGGTCGGCAGGCTCGCCGGTCGATGCGATCAGGGCCGAGGTCGAAGCACGGCTTGGGGGCGCCACCAAGGCTGGCCAACCATCCGCGCCATCACCCGTCCAAGGCGGCACCGCCGCCAAACCGGGAGACGCGGAACCTGCTGCGGCACAGGGCGCGACACAGGGCGCGGCACAAGCTCCTTTCCCGACACCCACGGCCGCCAATCCTCCCGCGTCCTTCTCCGGCAAGGTCGAGGAGTAGAACCATGGCGCGGCGCGGCTTCTGGGACAGCTTCCTCGATCTCCTCTTCGGCGAGAGCGCGCGGCCCGAGGCCGACCGGCCGCTGCTGGGCGCGCCGATGCTGGCAAACTGGCTGCCCTACCGCAGCTACGACGCGAAGTCGGGTCTGTTCATCAACACCGAGTCCATGGGGTTCATCCTCGAACTCGCCCCGATGATGGGAGCGGACGAGCGCAGCGGCGAAATCCTCACACAATTCCTGTCGGATGCGGTGCCCTCTGGCTGTGAGATCCAGTTGATCCACTGGCAGAGCCCGTCGGTCGGAACCCGCATCGCCGATTGGGTCATGCCGCGCGTTGTCGCCAAGGGCGTCTATGGCCGCGCCGCCGCGCACCGCGCGCGCTGGCTGAGGCGCGGAGCCTGGATGTCGATCTCGCGCGACGCACCGTTCTTCGTGCGCAGCACCCGCCTCATCCTCTCGGTCGGCGCCAGGCTCAGCGGGTCCATCGGTGCCGACGTGCTGTCGAGCGTGCGCGAGAGCCTCAAGGGCACCTGCCAGGCGCTTTCGATCCCGGCGCGCGAAATGGGGCCGGTCGAGCTCATCGCCTTCCTCGACGATTTTCTCTGCCCCTCTGTCGACAATGCCGACCGGCCCGAACACTATTCCGAGCTCGACCCGATCAACGTCCAGTGCATCAGGCGCGATCTCGAGACCCAGGTCACGCCCGACCGAATCGTGCTGAGGACCGAGCGCTTCCGTCCCACCGGAGAAAATGTCGACGGCGCGCCGGTGATCGGCGAGGTCGTCCCCGACGCCTTCGACTGGCGCTTCTTCGCGGTGCGGCACCTGCCCAAGCAATGGGCGCCGTGGGACATCCAGAAGATCATCGGCGACATGGTCAACGACAAGCTGCGCTTCGGCTGCAACGTCATGACCGTCATGGGCCTCGTCTTCCAGGACGACGAAGCCGTCGCCTCGCGCACCGGCCTCAAGGTCATGCGCACCACCAGCCTTGCCGACAGCCGCTCGGCCCGCTTCCTCCCCCAGCTCTCCGAGCAGCGCGACGAGTGGCAGTACGTCCAGGGCCAGATCCGCCAGGGCCGCAAGCTCGCCCAGGTCTATTACGGGGTCGGCGCGCTCTCGCCCTTGGGCAAGGGCGACATCAACGAGCGGCTCGTCAAATCGGTCTACAAGGCGGCAGGCTGGGACCTCATCGACGAGCGCTACTTGCAGGTCATGGGGCTCCTCGCCGCCATGCCGCTGTCGCTGCCGAACGGCCTGACGGCGGATCTCAGGCGCATGAAGCGCTTCAAGACCATGCTGACGACCACCGCTGCCTCGATCGCGCCCTTGCAGGGCGAACACATGGGCGGGCCGATCCCGCACGTGCTGCTGATCGGCCGGCGCGGCCAGCCCTTCTTCTGGTCGCCATTCCAGAACCAGGCGGGCAACCACAATGTCGCGGTCTTCGGCAAGTCGGGCTCGGGCAAATCGGTCTTCCTTCAGGACGTTTGCGCCGCGATGTCGGGGGCTGGCGCCAAGGTCATCGTCATCGATGATGGCCGCTCGTTCGAGCACATGGCGAAAGCCTTCGGCGGGGCTTTCGTCGAGTTCAAGCTCTCCTCTGGCTTCTCGCTCAATCCCTTCGACATGATCGATGCCGCCGCATTGACCAGCGACGAGGACGGCGAGGACTATGAGGTCGAATGCCTCGCGATGCTCAAAGCGATCATCGGCCAGATGGCGCGCCAGCAGGACCGCCTCTCCGACACCGAACGCGGGCTCATCGATTCAGCGGTAAGCGCGGTCTGGCGCGAGAAGCAGCGCGCCGGCACGATCGACGATGTCGCGGCCGCGCTGCGCTCGGCGCCATCGCCCTTCGCCGGCGATCTCGCCGACGCCATGGCGCCGTTCCTCACCGGCGGCACCTATGGCCGCTTCTTCGCGGGCGCCTGCTCGATCGATCTTTCGGCAGGGCTCACCGTGTTCGAGCTATCCGATCTCTCCTCGAAGCCCGAACTGCGCTCGGTTGCGCTGACCGCGCTCATGTTCCTGACCCTCAGGGTCATGCGCGATCTCGACCGCTCGGTGCCCAAGCTCACCATGATCGACGAGGCCTGGCAGCTCTTGGGCGGCGGGCAGATGGGCCAGGCAATCGAGACCTATGCGCGCACCTGCCGCAAGTATGGCGGCTCGCTCATCACCGCGACGCAGTCCCTGAATGACTTCTACAAGTCCGAAGGGTCCCTGGCCGCGCTCGAGAACTCGGACTGGTCGGTCGTGCTCCAGCAGAAGGAGGAGACGATCAACGATCTCGCCAAGCACCAGCGCTTCGAGATGGATCGCTACACCGAGACGCTGCTGCGCTCGCTGAAGCGCAATGGCACCGAATATTCCGACGTCCTGATCAAGGGCCCGGAGACGCTCTGCGTCGGCCGCCTCGTCCTCGATCCCTATTCGGCAACGCTCTATTCCTCGAGCCCCAGGGTCTTCTCCGAGATCGAGGAGCGGGTGCGGGAAGGGCTGGCGCTTCCCGATGCGATCGAGCGCGTTGCTTTCCCCGACTTCGTCCCGCCCGAGCCCGGCGCGCCCGACTTCGATGCCGATGAATTCGGGGAGGCAGCCGAATGAGCGCTGCGGTCCCTTCGGCCAGTCCGGCCCCAGCCTCGCGCTCGGCGGACGCGTGCTATGCCGCGCTGCGGCTTGCAGGCTGGCTTGCGACCTCAGTGGCCATCGTCGCCGCGCTCTGGGTGCTGTTCTTCGTGATGCTGGGCGAATTCACCTTTGCCGGCGCCGTCCTCCACCTCGGCAATTTCGCGGCGCGCTATGTCGCGGCGGATCTTGAGCGCCGAGCGGCATTCGAAGCGCAATTCTGGATCGCCAGCGGAGTGCTTTTGCTCGTGGCCGGCGTGCTGCGCCGCCACGCGCTTCGCGATCTCTTCCCCCACAGCAAGGAGACTGCCGATGGCCAGGTCTAAGGCGCCGAGCGGCGATGGGCCGCTGTTCGAGGAAGCGGGCGAGCGGCCAGACGAGAACCCGCCAGTCGCCCCGCGCCCGGCGAACACGCGCAAATTGGGCTGGATGCCGGTCGCGCTCGTCGGCGGCCTCGTCGCCGCGGGGCTCTGGGGCGCTTGGGTGACCAAGAACGTGCTCGCTGCCGGCGACCTGCCGCCGATGGCCAAGGTCCAGCTCGCCGGGCTGGTCGGCGAATATGTCCAGGCGCAGGCGCGTTCGGCAACCCCGCCCGAGCAGGTCACGTCGGAGACCAGGGCCTTCATGGCCGAGATCCAGCGCAACCTTGCAGCACGCGGGCAGGCCGGACAGATCGTGCTGGTCGGCGAGGCGGTGCTCGCAGGCGAAGTCCCCGACATCACCGCCGAGCTGCGCCGCGAGGTCTATGCACGGGTCAAGATGCCGCAGCCGGCCGCGGCCAATGCCGGCGATGTCATGGGCGCGATGCGCGCGGCGATGGCGACGCCCCCGACCGCCGCCAATGTTCCCACCGGAAACCCGCTCCATGTCCCCGGCAATTGAGCCTTCCGCTCCTGCCGCGCCCGCGAAGCTCGGCCAGCGCGCGCGCTGGCTCGCGATCGGCGTGCTCGGCGCCGGTCTTGCCGCCAGCTCGGCGCTTTCCCAATGGCGCGACGAGCACGCGGTGCTCATCAACACCACCGAGTCGCTCCCCAACTGGGCTTTCTTCATCGACAAGGGACGGCTGCCCCAGCGCGGCGATCTTGTCGTGTTCAACCCGCCGAAGAGCGCCCTCATCACCGCGCATTTCGGCAAAAACCCCGCACCCTTCGCCAAGCGCGCGCTGGGCGTGCCGGGCGATGTAGTGACGCGCGAGGGCAACAGGGTTAAGGTCAACGGCGAGACGGTCGCCACGCTCAAACCCCTGACCAAACGCGGCGAGCAGCTCATTCCAGGTCCGACGGGGCCGATCCCCGCGCGCTGCTACTATCTCGGAACGGCGCATCCCGACGGGTTCGACAGCCGCTATGCCGCAATCGGCTTCGTCTGCGCCGAGCGGATCGTCGGCACCGGGGATGCGCTGCTGTGAGGCGGCGGACCCGCCTTGTCCTCGCGCTCGGCCTTGCCGCGCTTGCCGGATGGCCTGTAGTCTCGGCGGTCCGCGCCGCAGACCACGGACAGATGGGCGAGACTTTCCCGATCATCGAGACCGACCTGCTGGCGACGATCGAGACGCGGCTTCGGACCCTCGAAGCCAATGGCGGGATCGAGCGGCTGCAGAACCAGATGCGTGAGCAGGCCGTCGCCAGCGTGCGCCGCCCCAAGCCAGTCGATGGTCTCACGCCCGCGACGGCGCGGCGCGAATGGTTCTACGACCCTTCTATGGTGCTCGAGGACGACATTGTCGACGCCAAGGGCAATTTGATCGCACCGCGCGGCACCCGGGTGAACCCGCTCGATCATGTGGCGCTTGGCCAGGACCTGGTCTTTGTCGACGGCACCGATGCCGCCCAGATCGACTGGGCGGTGAGGACCTACAGTGCGGCACGCGCCAAGGTCATCTTCGTCGCCGGCTCGCCTTTCGATGCGATGAAGCCCTACCAGCGCCGATTCTGGTTCGACCAGGGCGGGCAGCTGACCGCAAAATTCGGCATCCGCCATACCCCCGCCGTGGTTACCGGCGCCGCAGTTTCGAACGGCGTCAAGGCGCTCAAGGTCAGCGAAGTGCCGCTTGCCCCCAAAGGCCGCGCGTCATGAGGCATCCGCTGCTCGCATTCCTGCTCACCCCGATGGCCGCGCCCGAGACGCCGCGCCTCAAGAGGCTGCGCCGGGCCTTGGTCCTGCTGTGCATGGGCCTCGCCATTGCAGCTCATCTCAACACGGCCAGCGTCAGCCTGTTCGGACCCATCGGCGCGCTCCCGACACTGCTGCTCCTGGTGACGGCGCCGATCGTCGGAGTCGTCTATTTTCGCGCCAAGGCCCGCGCCGACGAGAACCATAACCGGGGAGGGAAGCCATGAAGCGGCTGCGCCGCCTGGTGCTTGGCACTCTCGCCGTGCTCGCGCTCGCCATGCTCGGCGCCGCACCGGCAAGGGCGAACGCCACTTGCCACGGCAAGTTCGTCAATCCGATTACCGACGTGTGCTGGTCGTGCCTGTTTCCGCTGTCGATCGGCGGGCTTTCGATCTGGAAGGGCTCGCGCCCCGATCCGAAGAACCCGACATTTCCCTTGTGCGCCTGCGGCTCGCCGATCCCGCGCATCGGTATCTCGGTGGGCTTCTGGGAGCCGGTGCGGCTCGTCGATGTCACCAACAAGGCCTGGTGTTTCCCCAACCTCGGCGGGCTCGGGCTCAACCCCGGCTTCGATATCGGTAACGGCCATGTCCAGGGGCGCAGCCAGGTCGGTGGCAAGACCCAGAACTCGTCGCAGTGGCAGGCCCACTACTACATCTACCCGCTGCTCTACTGGATGGAGATCCTCACCGACTTCCTCTGCTTCGAGCAGACGACCTTCGATGTCGCCTATGTAACCGAGCTCGACCCGCTCTGGCAGGATTCGGCGCTGACCTCGATCCTCAATCCCGAGGTCGCGCTTTTCGCCAACCCGCTCGCCACGGCCGCCTGTGCGGCGGACTGCGTCGCATCGACCGCGAAACTGCCGATCGACCAGATGTTCTGGTGCGCGGGCTGCAACGGCTCGATGTATCCCCTCAATGGCCATGTCTCGGCGCATGTCAGCCCGGTCCAGGCCTCGCGGCTTGTCGCCGAACGCATGCTCTACAAGGTCCACCGCCAGGCGCTCGCCTGGGGGACGATGGGCTCCAAGGCGCTGTGCCACAAGTACCTGATGCCGGTGATGAGGAAGCAGCAATACCGGCTGCAGATGACCAATCCCGTCTCCACCGTGAAGGGGCGCTACGCCTGCGCGCCGATCGGCGCGACGACGATCATTCCCCACACCGGCAAGTCGTTTCCCGTCAAGGGCGAGGACTTTGGCTACCTCGTCTGGAGGAAACGCAATTGCTGCATGTTGTGAGGAGGTTAGCCGCCATGCGCCGCCATCTTACCCGCCCCCGCGCGCGTGCTGCCGCCAGCCTTGTAGCGCTGGCAGCCGTTTCGGCCGCGCTCGCCCAGAGTGCAGCGCAGACGGTCGAGGAACTCGATCTGGCGGCGATCAAGGCGCGGGGGAGCGAGCAGGTGAGGGAAGCGCAGGCCCTGGTCGATGCCGTGGCTCATCGCGGCGAGGCGCACCAGGCCGAGGCCGAAGACCTGCGCGACGCCGGGCTCGCGGCGGCGACCTCGCTCGATCCCGCGAGCCTGCCGCAGGGTCCGAAAGGCCCGGTCGACTTCGACGAGATCCTGGCCGGTGCGGCCGCCAACAGTCAGGCGCCGATGGGCGAGGGGCCGCTGTTCACGGTCTTCGCCAGCCTCTCGATGCCGCAGGCTTCGCTTTCCCGCCTGATCCGCGACACCACCCAGGCCGGGGGCGTGGTCGTCTTTCGCGGCTTCCCGCAAAACAGCACGAAGGCCTTTGCCGAGGGGCTCAAGCGCGTCGTCACCGACGAGAGGCAGGAAGCCCATATCGCGATCGACCCGCGGCTGTTTCGCGCCTTTGCCGTCACCGCCGCGCCGACCTTCGTGGTGACGGGACGCGCCTACGAGCTCTGCGACGGTTTCGACTGCACCAGCATGGTCCCCGACCACGACCGCATGACCGGCAATGTCACGGTCGAATATGCGCTCGAGCGCTTTGCGACAAGCCGCGGACCCGGTGCGGGCGTCGCCCGGGTGGCGCTCGCCGAGCTGCGCAAGGGCAGCTGACATGACGGGAGCAGGATCACGGATGGCAAGGGGCAGGGCGGGCCGGTTCGCGCGTCTTGCTCTCCCCTGCCTGCTTCTCGTGCTCGCTGCCCTCCCGGCCCAGGCGCAGGTCTACATCCCGCCGCCCGATGACCTCGTCGAAGAGCTGCCGGTCCTGCCGCTCGACGTCGATCCCGTCCTGCCTGCACCCGCACCCCCGCCACCTTCCGCGCCAAGCACCATGAGCGCTGAGGAAGCCAAGGCCGAGGCGAGGAGCACCGGCGCCGTGCTGCGGGGTGCCTACCAGGGGCTGACCCAGGAGGCCGGCGCCGCAGGCCAGGTCCCGGGCTATCAGGAGAGCTATCCCGGCCAGACCCAGTATTACACCAATCCGGAAGCGCTGCAGACCGACGGCGCGGTGGCGGGCTGGAACAGCGAGGCTTACCGAACGGCCAATTCGACAACGCGGCCGACGGTCGACGTGACACGCAGCGATCTTGCCCGCGCCACTGCGATCGAAGCCAATCCCGATGCCTATCTGGAAGGCATGAGCGCCGATGGATCGACCGGCGACTGCGTGCCGCTCCCGCCCGGCTCGGGCGCGCCCAACACCGCGGAATGGACCTGCCATGTCGGCTCGCAGGTGGTCGAACAGCCACGGACCTGCACCAGCAGCCTCGCGGTCGCGGAATGGAATGATACTCTCTACCAGTACATTTGCGTCACCAGTCCCAGCTTTGCCGGCTGCACTTCGCTTGCCGGTAATGCCCAATGCCGCATGACCTCGAGCTTCCCGGTTCCGGAATACGGGCTCACCGTCGACTATTACGACTGCGACGCCGCTGTCAGCGATCCCAACGCCTATTTGATCGCCACGCTGCCCAAGCCGCCGCCAGCCGATGCTTTCGCGGTCGTGAGCAACGCCTATCGCTGCAATGCCCAAGGCATCAGCGATGCCCTGACCTTCGATCCCGTCACCGGCATGCCGCTGCAATATGTGACCGGCCTGCAGCAGTGCGGATCGATTGCCTCGGACCCCACCTGCACCCGCACAAGCGCGGCGGCGGCCGGGCTTGCCGAGCGAGCGCTATGCAAGACCTGGGAATTCGTCGGCGATCCTTTCGGCGGCGGCGGATACCTGACCTGCATCGAGCCCGCCGCGCCCGAGGAGGTCTATCTCTGCTCGTCGAATGTCGCCGGAATGACCCCGGAGAGCGCGGTTTCGAAATGGTTCACGCAAGCGTGGACCGACGGCGCCTGCAGCATCGATCCGGCCAGTTGCAGCCTGTCCTCGGAGACCTGCACTGCGCCGGGTGAAACCAGGGTCATCGGCGGGGTGGCGGTCACCCGCCCGTGCTGGGAACGCACGCGGACGTACCTGTGCCAAAGCGTGGTCGGCGGCGGCAACGACTGCGGCGCGCTCGAGGCCCAGGCAGGATGCTCGCTTGCGCGCGAGGTCTGCCTTGACGATCCGCCCTCGGCCGATGGCTCCTGCGCGGTCAGCGAGCGGGTCTATTCCTGTCCGATCCCGGGCACCAGCGAGGAGCCCGCGCAGTACATCTGCGGCGGCGACGTCTACTGCGTGAACGGCGACTGCGAGGCGGTGGAACGCGAAGCCTCCGACGAATTCAAGGATGCCGTGGTCGCGCTCAACGCACTCGGACAGGCCAATGCCGAGTTCGACGAGGCCGCGCTCACGCTGTTCAGGGGGACGCGCGAAAGCTGCTCGCACAAGGTCTTTGGGCTTTCGAACTGCTGCTCGGGCAAGGGCGTGCCGCTCCTCACCCCATGGCTCTGCTCCTCGGCCGAGAAGCTCCTCGACGAGAAGGACGATGCGGGCCTGTGCCACAAGGTCGGGACCTACTGCTCGTCGAGCTTCCTTGGCATCTGCGTCACCAAGAAGGACGTCTACTGCTGCTTCCAGTCCAAGATCAGCCGCATCCTGCAAGAGCAGGGCCGCCCGCAGATCGGCAAGCCCTGGGGTAAGCCCAAGACCGAGACCTGCGAGGGGTTTTCGATCTTCGAGTTCCAGCAGCTTGACCTGTCTGTGATGGATTTTTCCGAGGTCTACGCGGACTTCATGGAAGCCGCGAAGCTCCCCGACGAGGCCGCGGCTCTCGTCCAGATCCAGCAGAAGATCGCCGACTATTTTGCGGCGCACAAGCCGTGAGGGAATTGTCATGACCAGAAAATTCCGGAAGCGGCCTCCCGGTGACGTGTTGGCGTTTGAAGTCGGCGGCCACCTGCTTTGGACTCATATGGCCTTGTCCGAGTTCTTCGTCGTCATGGCTCTGTGCCGCCACGGCCCTTCGACCTGCGCCGAGGTCGCTCGGGAAGTATCGACCTGGCTTGATACGCCGCTGCCGCCCGATGGGCTCGACCGCGCGCTGCACGCGGCGGCCGGACTGGGCTGGGCCCGCCTGGATGAGGGAACTTACACGATCAGCAGCGATGGTACCCGGATCATTCGCAGCTGCCACATTGCCTACACGCGCATGTTGGGAAGCGGCGTCATTCACCTCGATGTCGCTGCTGCCCAAAGCTGCGCCGCAGAGTTTGAAAGGTCCTGATCATGATCCTGCGTCCCCGAACCTCACTCACGGTGCTGGCCACACTTCTGGCAGCACCCACCACTTTGGCGCTTGCGGCAGACCCGCACGGCGATGGCGTTGAAGTCGAGCAGCAGGAAGACGCGCTCTACTGCAAGGAGCGCAGGCTCGGGACTTGGTTCTACTGCGAGCGGCCCAAAGAAGCGCCGCGCGCGGCGGCAAGCCCCGCGGCCTCTGCGCGCAGCCAGCTTGCGGCGATCTCTGCCAATCTCGAAGAGCTGAAGGCGCGCGCCATCCTCGATCCCAGCGCAGAGAACGTCACCGCCTATGTCCGCTTCCAGCGCGAGCAGCTCGACCGCTCCTCGCTGTTCGCCGATGTCTGGCAGCGCGCTCTGTGGCAGGATCCGGGGCTCGACTACACGCTGCAGCGCCCGGTCTCGACGCTCGGCAAGCGTGCCTGGATCGACCAGCGCAAGACCGATCGCGACCTTGCCATGGCGAAACTTCCCGGGCGCTACGGGGTGTTCTACTTCTACGCCTCGAGCTGCGGCGCCTGCGATATCTTCGCCCCGATCCTCAAAGCCGTGAGCGACAGGTACGGGCTTGCCGTCCTCGCGGTGTCAATGGACGGCGGCCCGACCGCGACCTTCCCGAACTATGTCGTCGATGCCGGGCAGTACGAACGGCTCGGGCTCGGCACCGATCGCCAAGTGCCCGCGCTGGTCCTGTTCGACTCCGTGACGAAGCAACCGATGCCGATCGGTTACGGGATCCTCAGCCAGGACGAGATTATGGACCGGGTGTTCCAGCTGACCCAGGTGCAGCCCGGGAGCGACTTCTGATGCGCGGCGCGCTCACCCATCGCCTCGCCGGCGCCTCGCGCAAGGCTCTGACCGCCGTGCTCGCAGCCTCGGTCGTGCTCGCTGCCCCCACGCCTGCGCTCGCGGGCGTCGAAGGCGAGATGCAGAACTTCATGTCCGACATGGGCGCGCAGGCCAATGTCACCGGCCCTTCGGCCTATCAGGGCCAGTCGGCGGGCTATTATTCGGGCGGCGCCATGTGGTCGCGCTTTCCGCAGAAGAACATCCAGCCCTTCAACATCCAGCTGCCGCACGCACGCGCCGGCTGCGGCGGCATCGACCTGTTTGCCGGCTCGTTCTCGTTCATCAACACCGCCGAGTTGGTCGCGATGCTCAAAGCCACGGCCAACAATGCGCTCGGCTTCGCCTTCAAGCTCGCGATCGACACGATCTCGCCCGAGATCGGCAAGGTCATGGATGAGCTTGCCCAGAAGGTGCAGCAGATGAACCAGATGAACATTTCGAGCTGCGAGACCGCGCAGGCGCTGGTCGGCGGGCTCTGGCCGACCTCGGACACCGCATCGTCGGTCATCTGCGAGGCGATCGCCAACAGCCAGGGCGCGGTCGCCGACTGGGCGCGGGCCCGCCAGCAGTGCAACAATGGCGGGCAGCGCGAGGCCCTGAAGGGCGCGAATTCCGATCCCGACATGAAGGAACAGGCCGGGATGCCCAACAATTACACCTGGGAAGCGCTCGGCAAGAAGTACGGCGGTTTCGACACCCAGTTCCGCGAGTTCCTGATGACGCTGGTCGGGACCGTGATCTACGATCCCAACGGCAGTGGCGGCAAACCGCGGGTCCAGTTCATCGGCCCGGCGGACTCCGCGCTGATCAGCGCCATGCTCGACGGCACTTCGGCCGCGCCGCACAAGGTCTGGTCCTGCGGATCGGACACGGCCAAGTGCATGGCTCCCACCGAGACCTCGCTGGTGATCGGACCCAATGTGGCTTTGAAGGCCAAGGTCCGCGCGCTGATCGAAAGCATGGCCCTCAAGGTCCGCGATCCCGGCGCTTCACTCACCCCGGCCGAAGTCCAGCTGCTCGGCATGGCAAGCGTTCCCGTCTACAAAATCATCACCGTGAGCGCGGCGGCCGAGTTCGGCATCTCCGTCCAGGAGATCAACGACCTTTCCGAAATCGTCGCAGTCGACCTCGTCACCACCATGACCATGCGCTTCATCGACATGGCGGTGAACGCGCGCTCGGACTTCAACGGGGCGGACGCCGATAGTTTGCGCGAATGGCGCGAGGGACTTTACGAGACCCGGCGCAACTTCCTCGGCCTCGCGGCGCGCACCTCGGCACGCTTCGACCAGACCTTCGCGCTGATCCAGCGCACGCAGATGCTCGAAAAGACGCTGCGCAGCCAGCTTTCCCCGCAGATGTCGGCGGCGCTGCGCTTCTCGCGCACTCTGAGCAGCCAAGTCCAGTAGGGGCGGTAACCGCACGATGCTCGAGGTCTTCACAGTCGGCGGCGGCGAGTACCTCGTCAATACCTTCAACGCCATCGCTGCCTGGACCGGTTCGGGCGGGTTCAAGTCGGTGATCCGCGTCGTGATGGTGATGGGGTTGATCTACGCGCTCCTCGTCACCGCCATGGACCTCGACTGGCGCGCCTGGTTTCGCTGGTTCATTCAGTCTACGCTGATCTACCTCGTGCTCATGGTGCCGACGGTCACCGTCAAGGTCACCGACCGCGTCAATCCGGGGCTTGCCCCCGCCACGGTGGCCAATGTGCCGATCGGGCTCGGCGTCATGGCCTCATTCACCAGCCAGGTGAGCGACTATTTTACCCGCACGGCCGAGACGGTCTTCGTCATGCCCGCCGCTCTCAATTACTCGAATGGCGGCTTCGTCTACGGCGCGCGGATGTGGGACAAGGTGCGCGGCTTCGAGATCCGCAATCCCGTCTTCAAGGCGAACCTCGACGGTTACCTCAAGCAATGCGCCTATTACGACATCCTCTTGGGCACAAAGAGTCTGAAGCTGCTCAGCGAATCTACCGATCTCTGGGCCGACCTTGGGGCCAATGCCGCGACCAACCGCGGCATGAAGTACCTGACCGATACCGGCGCCGGCTCGGTAGACATCGAGGGCAAGACCTGTGCCGAGGCCTGGACGCTGATCGACGGGCAGTGGGAAGCCGAGATCAATGCCTATGCGCTGCCCTTTGCCCACACCATGTACCCCAAGCTCAGCCAGGCCGCCGCCGGGGCCAAGCTTGCCACCGACGTGCCGGTGATTTCGCAGCTGCTCACCGGCGCCGCCATGCCGCGCAACCAGTTCCTCAAGCAGAAGAGCGTGGTCGATGCCTTCGAGGCCGCCCAGCTCGACTTCGGCAATGCCGACAGCGATTCCTTTGCCCTCCAGCGCGCCGATGCCCAGACCCGCAACGCCATGACCACCACGGCCGAGCAGGGGTTGATCTGGATTCCAGTGCTGAACGTCGTGCTGACGGTCGTGTTCTACGCGCTCTTCCCGATCGTCTTTCCGCTGCTGCTGTTCCCCAAAAGCGGCATCGCGACGCTCAAGGGATACTTCGCCGGGTTCTTCTACCTCGCCGCCTGGGGACCGATCTACGTCCTCATCCACATGTTCATCATGGACCGGCTGACCGCTCAGACCAATGCGGCGGCGCCGGGCGGGATTGCGCTTGCCAACTGGGCGGGGATCGACGCGGTCAACCAGGACATCGCGACGATGGCCGGGTTCCTGATGATGTCGGTGCCGGTACTTGCGCTGATGGTCATGCGCGGCACCATGTCGGTCGCCTCGAACATGGGCTCGATGCTCAGCGCGCCGCAAGGGGCGGCCGATGCTGCCGCGCTCGAGCGGACCACCGGCAACTACACATTCGGCGATGTCAGCCATGGAAACTTCAACGCCAACAACCGCCAGATGGCGCAGTGGAACCAGGCCCCCAATCTGGCTGTGGGCGCAAGCCACATGGGCCTCAGAAGCGACGATGGCGCGATGACCCATGCCTATGGCAGCGGCGCGCGGGTGATCGACACCAGCGGGGCGATCTCGCAGTTGCCGTTCAAGGCCTCGATGACGCGCGGCTATGCCAGCGATTTGCGAAATCAGGGCCAGTGGTACCTCAATGAGGCCGACCGGATCGAGAACGGCACCTCGGCGAGTTGGAGCAGCACACGCGGAACCTTTGGAAGCGCGGTCAGCGCCAGCAGCCAGGTGACCGGAAGCCGCAGTGAACGCGGATCGCGCGCGTCCGACACCCACAATGTCGGCGGCAATGTCGTGGTCGAAGGCTCGGCCGGCAAGTCGACGCGGGAGGTAACCAACGACGATCTGATCCTGCGGCAGGGCAATAGCCGTTCGAGCGGGAATTTCTCGACAAGGACCTTTGGTACGAGCGCCTCTCTGACGGGCACCGGGACAATCGGGACCCCGCTCGAGGGCGCCATCGGAAGCGGCGTCTCCGCTTCCGCCTCCGCGGCCATATCCGGTCGCAAGGAGACCGGCGACAGCGCGAGCGTAAACACCGAGCGGTCAGCAACGAACCAAGTCACCCGCGGCACCGACAAGTCCGAGGATGTCAGCAGCCGCGTCGTCGTCAGCGGCAACAGCGGCGACGTCCAGTCTTCAGGCACGTTCAGCCAAAGCTCCGACTACACCGATGCCAGCCAGAGCCGGACCAGCAGCGAGGGCTCCGACTGGCGGGTCTCCGAAGCCGAGGAGCGCCGCGCCGCAGCCGCGCGCTACCGCGAGATCGGCAGCCGGATGATGAACGAAGCAAGCTATGCGGAAAGCCACGGGTTTCAGGTCTCGAGCGACATGTCGAACCTGATCCAGGATCGATACGAGGCACTGCAGCGCGAGCATCCCGAGTGGCACCTGCCAGACATTGCCAACCCGCGGCTCGATTACCGCGACATGGCACGGCGCGATCAGGCGATCAGCTACATCATGGACGACCTGATGAGCGACCTCAGGAACCGCCGGATTGACGAACTGGGCGACGTCGCGGCGATCGCCGGGCAGGGCAAGCTCGGCAGCCATGCCGATCTCGGCATGCCGCAAGCCGCATCGCTTTCGCCTGCCGATCGCACGCCGCCCCTCGTGGCCTCTTCCCTCGAGGGAGGACCACTGCTTGCCGCTCCCGAAGGCCCGGTCGATGGTGCCAGGCTGGCCAGGGAACTCGGCATGGGCGTCAAGGCCGGCGCGCGGCTCGGCCGAATGGACGGCGACCTCGTCCCTGCGATGGGCGTGGTGGCGGACGAGGCAAGGGCGCTCGGGTTGCCGCGCCCGGTGGTAACTTCGGGGAATGACAGCAACCAGCATGCCTCCGGCTCGGCGCACTACGACAATCGCGCGCTCGACTTCCGCGGCAACAACATCTCGGACCAACAGGGAGAACAGTGGGCGGAGCGCGTACGCGAGCGCCTGGGCCCGAATTATGC
Source organism: Novosphingobium sp. KA1 (assembly GCF_017309955.1). Classification (NCBI taxonomy): domain Bacteria; kingdom Pseudomonadati; phylum Pseudomonadota; class Alphaproteobacteria; order Sphingomonadales; family Sphingomonadaceae; genus Novosphingobium; species Novosphingobium sp. KA1. The sequence continues at coordinate 142,911 of NZ_CP021249.1, forward strand.
CGTCGACTTCGAAAGGTTTCCAGATAACCCTGCTCGCGATCACCTGCACGTTGCCAGGCGGCGTGGATAGCTTCAGCCGAACAAATTCGACATATAAGCGAGGAAAGCTCCCAGCGCGGCCATGATCACCGCCAAGGGAAGAGCCAATGGGTAGTTCCCCGAACGACCCCCTCCCCGAAAAGTCGGGAGCGGTTGGCCGGTTACGTGATCGAAGTGACCTGGGCGGGGAAACACGGGTTGGCCATCGAGTCCGTAACGATTGTGGTCCATGGCGGGGCTCCTTGCGCTGGCAGGATCATATCCGGTTCTCGCCCGATTTTCAATGATCTGCCAGGAAAAGGGAATGCCCCCCGCACCCATGCCGAACCTCCACACTCCCCAGCGCGAAGCGCCGATCACCTCGGCCCCCATCGGCGGAAATGCGGAGAATAGAGCGGCTATTCTCCGCAACATGTGCGGTGAACATATCCAGAGAGTCCGGTCGATGCCAAGTAGGAACCTTGACAAGGTAAGAATTATTCCTTACCTCAATCCCCGACATGGAGAGCATCATGGCGATCTCACTCGAAGAAATCAGCACCATCACCGCCAAGGGGCAAACGACGATCCCCAAAGCTGTGCGCCAGGCGCTTGGCGTCGACTACGGCGGCCGCATTGCCTTTCGCGTGAGCGATGGGGGGGTTACCGTCTGCCGTGCCGACGACGACGAAGATCCGGCAATCGACAGCTTCCTGAGTTTCCTGGCAGCCGATCTGAAGCGTCATCCCGAGGCCGTGAAGGCGCTTGGCCCGGAATTGGCAGCGCGCATCACGGCGCTCACGGCCGATGTTCCGGTCGATCTCGATGACGCGATCGATGGCGACGTCGCCCTTTGAAGAGGAAGCCCGTTCCTGAAGGGCTGACGGTCAACGGATGGACGCTTTACGCTCATCCGCTTTTTCTCGAACAGCTTGAGAAGTTGACGCTCGCGGTTGAACGCGCCCGCGAGAAGGATCCGGGTGGATACGCGTCGACTGCCAACGCCAAACTTCTGGCAGCGCTCCGCAAACTGATGTTCGAGGTGATCCCCGTCGATCCCGCTCGCCCCGAATTCCGCCAGGGCGGGACGCTGGGTCCGGCGCGCAAGCACTGGTTTCGGGCAAAGTTCGGCAATGGCCGCTTCCGCCTGTTCTTCCGCTATTCGACCGCAGCGAAGATCATCATCCTGGCCTGGGTCAACGACAGCGACACGCTTCGCACCTATGGCGCGAAGACCGATGCCTATGCCGTGTTCAAGACCATGCTCGACAAGGGCAACCCGCCCGAGGATTGGAATGCCCTGCTGAAGGCGAGCCAGTCGCTTGCGGAGAAATGATCAGGACGGCTCAGGCGCTATCCCTGACGTCAACGTACTCGGCCTCGATCCGGTCGACCTCGACGATACGGCCGCGCACACGAACGCGCCCGCTCAAGCCGACCGCGACGGCTTCATCGACAAAGCCGAGCCGCCAGCACATCCCGTCATCGTCGCGCAGGATCAGCCCGCGCGCACCAGGTTCGATGGTGCCGACGAATGTGCTTGCAGAGAGGCGGGCGGGCTGGATCATGGAATCACCTTGGCATCCTGATAGCGGGCAGGGGCGTTTGTGGCGAGATCAGGATGCAAGTCATGCCGGCAATGGCTGTCTTTTCCGCCATGACAGCAGCCGGTTCGGCAAGTGCAAGGCGCCGATAATGATGAACAGCCCCATGAATACCGATATCTTCAGGGGCATCTCCCCACGAAATCGGGGCGGTGTCGTCGCAGACATATCGAGCAGAAACTGGTAAAGCTCGGGCGAGCGAAAACCATAGACGGCAAGGCCCAGGCAAGCGCCAAGCATTAAGGTGCGCACTGCCGCCGCGCGGCCGCCAACGATGGCGTCACCCTCCCGAATTGCAGTCCACCCCTGACAAAAAACCGCCGCGCCGCAGATAAAGTTCAGGCCGCAGACCAACAGGGCAGGACCTGGGCCGAGATGGCGTCCCAGATGGAAGCCAACCGTCTGGTCAAAGGTCACCGCGAGCAGGAACATGCCGATCAGCAATGTCAGGATCCCCCCCGATATGCCATTTTCGCGGCCAGGGTCAGCGCCATGCCGGACTGGTACTGGTCTTGCCACGGTGGCAGTGGGCACAGTCTTGGCGCGCCGCACCACTGGACCTGGTCCTGGAGCCCTTGCAGGCGAAGCCTTGACGCTCTGGGCCCCGGTTGCCTGGGCGGCCGCCGGCAGCGATGTGGGCTTGGGATCCATTGGCAACGGTCCATAACGCTTGCGGAACTGATGACGCAGTCGGCGCAATGCCTTCATCTCAATCTGGCGGATGCGCTGGGGATTTACTCCAAACTCGTCGCCAATTTGCTGCAAGGTCCATTCACCGTGACCTCCAAGTCCGAAGCGCAACCGGATGACACGCTCCTCGCGCGCAGAGAGGCAGGACAAGGCCGCGGTCAGGACACCGATATCGCCGATCAGGTCGATTGATCGCGGCTCGCTGGTTGCCTGCATGGCTTCGGCCATGTCCACCCGCTCTGGCGCATCAAGCATGTCGCGCGGCGCTGCTCCGCTGCGAAGGCACAGCAGGTCATCGTCCTCCACCGCGTTTGCCAGCAATGTCCGGCTGCAAGACTGGCGCGGCCCGGTGGGAGGCGTCCCGGACCGCGCCTTCCGTCCGGATGTGCGCTGCGCACCCGGTGGAAGCGATTGGGTTCTGGCCGGTTTCGCTGTCGGTATCAGAAAAAGCCGGTCCGGCGGCCGTAGGAGAGGTCGCTGGTTGCAGAATCCCCGAGCGCCGACCGGCGCACGCTCAGGGTCACGCCGCGCTCGCGCACCGCGCGCAGATGCAGGTCGCGAACATCGATGCCATTGCGCTCGGCCCAGTCCTGAGCGTCGCGTTCATTGGCAAAGTCGCCGATTTCCTGATGGTCATAGGACATGGCTCTCGTCCTCCCTGGTTGTGGGTGATGCATCTCGCAGGCTTGGGGCTGGGGTCGCAGGGCAAAGCGCAACGAAGGCCGCGGCGAGCGCCACGGCTGCCATGGCAGCAAGCGCCAGTGTCTCGACTTGCTCGTCGGCGACAACACTGGCGAGCACCGCCAGCCAGACCAGCGCCGCCTGGCAGCCGTCGAACAGGCGTGTGCGCCGCTCGCGCGAAAGCAAGGGCAGGGGCCTCACAGGTCGAGCCCCAGCGATTTTTCCGGGACGGGGAGCTGGCGCACCGCCGGGGCTGCGACCGGGCCAAGGGCAGCATCGAGCTTCGCCTTCAGTTCCGGGCTCATCCTGAGTTCGGGGAGCTGGCGAGGCTCGATCGGGTTCGCGGGCCGCGCGTCAACCTCGAGCCTGCCGACCGTCTCGAGCGCCGAGGTCTTGTTGCCCGGCGTCCGGTCGAGCTGGAACTTGAGCGCCTCGAGGTCGTTGGTCACGACCCGCATGTCGTCGGTCGCGCGGGTATTGAGAACGTTCTGGGTGCGCTGGGTGGCGAGGTTGCGCTGCCGTGAAGAGATCACCTCGATCGCCTGGGCCTGGGTCATGCCCTGCGCCATGTGCGCATTGAGCGCATAGCCCAGGTCAAGCCGCCGCAGCATGGGATCGCTGGAGGGCAGGGTGATCTGCCGCTTGTCGGCAAGCTCAAGCGTCACGGCTTGCCCAGTTGCCGAGACGACCTTCGCATAGGTCGACTTCGCGATATCGCGGGGCCCATCCTTTTCGCGCCAGAACACCGTCTCGCCGCCATGGAGGGTAATGTCCTTGCGGTCGTAGAGCCCGATTCGGTCGAAACGGTGCTGCGGGTCGATCCGGTCCGGATCGATGACCTTGCGCTTGCCATCGCGCTCCAGCGTCACTTTGCCGTCGCGGCCGATCGCCACCACGTCGTATTCGCCGCGCCTCAGCCCCAGTTCGCGCACGTCCATCCGCGCCTCGAGCACCTGGCCGGGCCGGTAGGTCGAGGCAAAGCGCATCTCCTCGCGGGTGGCATTGGCGCTCTGCAGGGTCGAGAAGGGGACGCCGGGGCCGGCAAGACTGCCCTCCTTGAGCAGGCCCTGCTGGACGAGGCCGTTGATCCGGGTGCGGTCGTCGCGGCCGGCCGTGAATATCGCCGTGCGCGCGCGCTCCTCCGGGGCAAGCGACAACCAGAGGTCGGCAGCGGCGGCAATATGATCGGCCTTGTCCTCGATCACCCGGCCGTGGGCCGCCAGGAGATCGAGCGCCAGGCCGGCATGGCCTTCGTTCGACAGACCGGCCACCGCGAGCAGCAGCGGCGAGCCCTTCTGGCGGATGTTCTCGTCCATCCTGACTGTCGCCTGCCCCGCGGCCTGCGACACCGCGAACATCTTGCCCTGCTCGATCGCCGAGAGCTGCTGGCGGTCGCCGATGAACGGTGCCTTGGCGAGGTCGAGACGCTCGGCGATCATGGTCAGGCTCGCCATGTCGCGCGAGGAGACCATCGAACTTTCGTCGGTGATGATGACCGTGTTCTGGAGCGCGGTGCGCGCGGTCTCGAACCGTTCGCCCTGGCCTTGCGCGGCGGGCCCGGCATAGCGGTTGACGAAGCTGGCAATGGTCCAGGCTTCGATCCCGGCCTCGCGCATCTGCTCGGCAGTCATCATGCCTGAGCCTCCGCCGCGCAGGTCGGCAACCATCTTGTTCTGGAAGGCGAGGCCAACGAGCTTGACCCCTTCGGCGGACAGCACCTTGTCAAGCGCGCCCAGCAGCGTCGACTTGCCCGCGCCCGCCACGCCCTGGATGTTGAGGAAGCGGTCCTTGCCCGACAGCACGGCCACGCCCGCGGCGAGCTGCCCGGCATTGAGCTGCCAGCCATCGCTGCCGGCGCGCTCGATCCCGAGTTCGCGTGCCGCCGCCTGGAGCCGTACCATGGCGACCTCTGGCGCCATGAACACCCGGCCCTTGCCGGCTCCGGCATCGATCCGGTCCAGTATCTGCTGCTCTCGCCCGAGCGCCGCGGGCGTGGTCACGAGATCGTAGTGGCCATCGAGCCGGTCGGACTTGCCCGGGATCAGATGCCCCTCACGGACCAGTTCGCCGATCCGCAGGGCGACAGCGCCCCCTTCGAGACCCTTGATCTGGAAGCCGAGCGCGGCGCTCAGGATCGCCTGCGGGCTGAATGCGGCCTCGCGCTCCGAAAGGTGCCGGATGGCCGAGGCAGTGGCATGCTGGGCCTTGATCGTCTCGGCGGAAAGGAAGAGTGCGGCGGGGCCGCTGACCGCGAGCGCACTGGGCGGCCGCATGGCAGCGCTGATCCGTTCGGCGACTTCAGCAAAGGCCTGGCTCGCCGTTTCGCGCAAGGTCGGGCGGACCTGATGGGCGGCCCGCGCCATGGCCTCGGCGATGAGGGGTTTGCCGTCAAATCCCAGTTCGGCAGCGCGGGTCTTCCAGCCTTCGGCCAGCGCGGCCCGATCCTCGACGGCGAGCTTGGGGTCACGGGTGTAGAGGGTGATCTGCTTCTTGGTGGCGAGGCGGGTCGCGCCGGTCTCGGCGATCTTCGCCTCGATCTCGTTAGCCCGGGTCGAAAACGCCTTGATCACAGCCGTGGGCACGCCCTTGATCTCGAATGCGCCATGTTTGCCGGATGCCTCGGTCTCATAGCCGAGCTTCTGGAGCTGGGCGCGGAAGGCGGCGTGGTAGAACTGGCCGATCGTCGTGTTGTTCTTCCAGATCTCGCCGTTCCACAGCGCCTTCCAGTTGCCCTTGAGGTCGCGGGTCAGATTGGCGACGACGGCGTGAATATGCCCCTGGGGATCGAGCGCGCGGCTCGTGTCGTGGGCAAACAGGGCATAGACGAGGTTGCCGGTCTTCTCAGGCTCGCCGCTGCGACTGCGCTCGTAATTGCGGCCTTCCGCAAGCTGCTTCTCGACGAGCTGCGACATGGTCGAGCGCACGGCCGCCATGTGGGCATCCAGGATCCGCCGGTCGCCTGAGACCAGAGCCAGGATCGAGGCGGACTTGGGCATGGAAAAGGTGAGATCGAGACCCAGCCTGCGCCCCTCGACCTGCCCCACCTTGTCCCCGTCGGGCAGATGGCCGTTGAGAATGGCTTCAAACGCATCGCGCCCGACCGTTCCCTCGAGCCCGAGTGCGCGCGCACCCTCGCCAGCCCAGACCCCCGCTTGCGCGCTCTCTTGTGCCGTGTAGTAGTTGTCGTTCGCGAAATAGTCGGCAGCACCACCGGACGAACGAACCGCTGCGATGGAATGCATGGCCTAGATCTCCATGCCCTCGTCAGGCGCGATCTCGGGCTCATCAGTGCCTTTAGGCCCGCCCGCGGATCGCTCGATCCGGGTTTCCGGTTCAAGGGCTTCACCCAGCTCGCGCGCGTTCTGGTTCGCGCGCTGTCCGGCCGCTTTGGCAGCTGACTGTGTGATTGCTTTCGCCTCGCTGGGCGCGTGGCGGGAATGGGTATCGGCGACAGGCGAGGCGCCGCCCGCTCGAAACGACATTGTCGCTGCGATACGGACCGCGGGCGCGCCGCTCTCGGCGCCGACCTGCGGCGGTAGAGGCTCTGCCTCATCTTGCCCCGGCACCGCCGCGGCAGGCTTTGCCTGTTTCTCATCGGGCTCGATCAGATTTGCAGGTTGGAGCTCATCCCTGGTCTCCCGGCCACCCTTGTCTTCCGCATCGTCAGCCTCGCCGCCAGCGGCATTCGAGAACTCGATCGGCTCGACATTCTCGCGCAGGACATAGCCATCGGCGACCTTGGGATAGTCCTTCCAGGCGAGCTTGATCCGAGCGGCGTCGAAGCCTTCAGGGAACACCACGAAGCCGCGCAGCGAGGGCAGCTTCATGATGTCGTCGGGGAGCACCAGAGGCTGGACTTCGGAGCGCGGAGTGATCGTCGCGGCGTCGCGGATGTTGGAATAGCCGTAGCTGTAGGCTTCATCCATCATTCGCACTTCGCGGTGGCCAATGTAGTCCGAGCAATGCTCGGCGGTGTCACGGTCGGCCGCGGCCAGAATGAGCTTGGTGCGCGCCAGCGCAGCAAGGTTCTGCGCGCCTTCCTTGCCGTAAGTCTCCGAGAGCTTGGCGAACGAATGGATGCCGAGCACGAAGGCGCCGCCGAAACCTCGTGCGGTCTGCAATCCGTCCTCGATTGCCGGCAGGCGGTGGAGCGCATGCACCTCGTCGAAGAAGAACCAGGTGCGCAGATCCCGCGTGCGCGGCAGGCGCATCAGGGTATGAACAGCAAGGTTCATCCACAGCGACAGCAGCGCCCGGTTGAGCACCAGCTCGTTGTGCGAGGAGGTGATGAACAGGATCGAACCCGGCTTGTCCTCGACGCGGACCCAGTCGCAGATCGAAAACGGCGCTTTGCCTTCAGGGAGAAAGCGAAGGGCCTGCGCGTTGGTGTTGAACACGGCCCGGATCGATTCCGCCATCTTGGCCGCCTCGGGCGCGGTCAGCGGGTCGGCGACGGTATTCTCGAGCATTTTGTGGACCGCCTTGAGGTCGGCCATCATCAGGCGGCTTGCGAGCGCCTGGTTGGTCGCCTGACCTTCCTTGATGAGCTTGATGCAGGACTCGACGAACAGCGTGCGCGCAGCGAGCATCCAGAAGGGTTCCGCGCCTCCGCCATCCGCGGGCAGCAGCGCGGCGGCGATGCCGGTAAAATCGGCGTGGTTCTTCGCCTCTGCGAACACCGACCACGACGGACAGCGCTCGTCCATCGGGTTGAGGATGATGTCGGTTTCCGGGTTGTAGAAGGCCTCGACGTAGGCGCCAGTGAGGTCGAAAACGACAGCCCGGTCGCGTCGCACCCGCATCTGCGCGATAAGTGCGCGCATCTGGGTTGTCTTGCCGGTACCGGTCGAGCCGATCATCATCGTGTGCGACTGTTCGGTGCGCCAAGGGAAGGGGATACCGGCCATCGAATAGACATGATGGATACCCGCCGCCTTGCGGTCTTCGAAGCTCATTGCCATTATCTGATCGAAGCTCTTGCCGGGCAGTTTTTCGGCGATTTCCTGGTCCAGCTGCGCGCGATTGTGGGCATTGATGACACTGGCGAGCTCTGCCCCATCGACCAGCATCGCGCCGCGTTGGTGTCGCTCCTCGAGGATCGACTTTCCGCGCCGCTTCGAGAAGTCAACGAACCAGACCGCGAGCGGGACGGCGACGAACAACGAGATGAACAGCGAACCCCAAATGGCGCGCATGAGCTTGTTCCAGGCGATCACCACATCGGGGTGCGAGGCCACCATCGAAATCGGCGCCGGGATCGCTTCGCCCGATGGCACGGTGAGGTTGATCACCTTGCTCGGCGAGAACTCCATGAAGGCCCAGCCTGCGGCATAGATCCGCATCAGGATCATCTCGATTTCGTGTTCGTGAAGCCGCAGTGCGAGGACCACCGAGAGCACGAACAGGAACGTGAAGAACCAGACCAGGAAGGGGAGCCGGGCAGAGGCAAACCACATCAGGAATTCATGAGTGATGAGCTGCGAGCCGCGGGTGAAATCACCGGCATTGCGCGGCATGGTTCCGCGCGCCGAATGGTGCTGCAACTTGCCCGGCCGAGCGCGGTCCGACCAGGTGTCAGGCCCCGCCATGGAAGACCTCCATGCGCCGCTCGGCTTCGGTCAGGAGTTCATCGTGCACCTCGGGATATTCGCGCTGGACCATGAGGTCGAGCGCGAGGAAGGTATACTCGGCCGAGAATTGCCGCCGACGGTCCTGTTCGGACGAACCGGAAAGGTCATCGAGGAAACGCTCGATGGCGATTCGCAGGAGCTTCGAGCGGGAGATGTTGCGCGAGGTCGCAGCGGCATTGGCCGCCTCGGCAACCGATCCGGGAAGCCGGACCGAAATCAGGACTGTTTCTGTCATCACCAAACCCTTCGAAAAGGGCCCGGTGGGGATTGCGCCAGAAGGTTTTAGGCCATCGTCGATGGCTTGGCAAGGGAAGGGAAGGCCGGCACCTACCGTATTCTAATGTATTACGCCCTAAATGGCGCATTTGCGTTGTCTGCATTTGTGTTCAGCAATTTGCACACTTTGTGATACACAGAGACGATTGCTGTATACGCGCACGATTCCGCCAAATCGCCTGACGGCCATGCCGTGTACGGTCTGCATTTCTTCCCCTCAATCCGATGCCTTGTGTCTGGTGGGTGGTTGCTGGTCTTTGATGCGCATAGAGTCGAGCCTTGACCGCTTGTCCGGGAGCCAATGAACGTCGCTGATTACAGGACGAGCAACACGATTTATTTGCAGGGCCGATGGCAAAGGGCTTGCCACTGACGGCGCAGCTTGGAATCCTCGCGCACGGGAGGTTTCAGCGCCAACCCACGAGGTATCATCATGGCCAGGAAAGGAAGTCTTGAAGCGGAACGACAGGCGATCGCAAAGGAGCGCAGTGCGCTGGAAGCGCGCGAAGCGAAGCTGCGGGAAAGCGAGCAGGTTGCCATGGCCGAACTGCTGAGGAAGTCAGCACTCGGCAAGGCACCTTTCGAGCGGGTCGAAGCCTTCTTCGCCGCGCTCGGAAAGCTCGGCCTCGACGAAGCAGAAAAGCGCCTGCGGGCAAGCTGAAACCGGCCTCGAGAGAGGCCAGCGCAGCCGGGGTTCCCAAAGTTGCTGCCTGCGTCCGCAGGCAGGCGAGGGGGCCTCGGCTGCGCTTTATCTGGACACGCAAAAAAGGGGGCCGGAGAGCCCCTTGTCGGTGCCCTCCGGCGCTGCGGTCGATGATCATTTCAGAATGGGCAATCCGCGTCCCATTCGGGATCCATCACCACGCTCATGAAGCTTGCGGCGCGGGCGATGTTCGCTTCGTCGAAGTCGTCGGCCATCACGCCCGGGACGGAATGGACGATCCGGTCGATCAGGTCCTGGGGCAGGGCGTTGTAGTCGCCTTCGTCGATGGCGAGAAAGCAGCCGAACTCGTCCTCAATGACGTGCTGGTCGAAGAAGCTGTGCTGGGCCCGGATAGTCGCGGCGCGCACTGCTGCGTCATAGCTGATGGGGTCGAAAGCCGGGATGTCGAGGGACTTGGTAAGAGCGTTCATGGGAGCCTCCTGTCAAAGGAATTGAAGAGGCACCTCAAGGGATGGCCGAGCTTGGACCGGGTCAGGAACGGGCCGCCCGCGGCCCGCCGCGCGAGCGGGGGTGGGGGAGCCGATTTTTTCGCCTTCTTCAGGCGTAAAAATTGGGGGAACCGCCCTTCTTGACGCGGGCCAATGGCGGCCATCATGCTTGGAATTCTGCGAGAGTGTTTAACCCTGTTGGGCAGCCCCCCGGTGGTCCCAGGCACAAGCCTTGCCGCCCGGCCGATGCGAGGCCCTCGGAGCGTTCCTAGTCGCCACATCGCCAGTAGCGATGCTTAGGCGCCAGCAGGCCGTCAGGCGATTACTGGCGAGGGCAAGAAGCAAGCGAGCCGGACCATGGCAGTGTGCGTCCCGATCGACAAAAAGGAAGGGCATCCGGCGGTGAGGCCGGACACCCTTCATGCTTGATGCAATCGGAGCAGGCCCTGCTCAGAACGGCGGGAGTTCATCGCTATTGACGGTGCCACATGCCGTGCGCTTCATCGCAGGCCGCTCGGCTTGCGCTGCGGCTTTGGTCCGCGCCGCCGGAGCCTCGTTCTGAACCGAAGCGTCGCGCACGATGTGGAGCGGCACGCGGGCTTCACGCAGCCGGTCGGCCAGGTTCGCCTGGATGCCGCCGCCGCTGCACACCACCGCCTCGACAGGCTTGAACGCGAGCATGCGCGCATTGCGCTGATAGGGGGCGGATGCTCCCCGAGAAGCGTCGGGCTTGCACAGGATCACCGGCACATTGTGGCGCGACGCCCAGGCCGCCGCGATCACGTCCGCACCCTTGTTCTGGGCGGTCGTTGCCAGCGCCATTGACGGGACCCGGGCATGGATCGCATCGAGGTAATCCTCAACCAGCGCAATGTCAGTGAACTGCTGTCCACCCGAGAACACCACGACCGGACCCGATGGGGCATATTGTTCGCGCCGCTGCGCCTTCTGTGCCGCGAGATAGTCGCGTGCTTCGATCATCGAGGCATTGGTCTTGGACGACACCCGCGAGCCCCGGACCGGCGAGAATGGACGGCCGGTTTCCACGAGGTAGATCTTTGCTGCGTGGTCGCGCATGCATTCCATCGCATCGCGGCATTCGGCAAGGCTGCGGGCCTGCATGGTGAGGTCCTCAAGATCGGTCGCATAGACCTCGCTCGGATCGTACTCGCGCAGCTTCTCCTGAAGCCGGTTCGCCATCGCGTCCTCGCGGTCATCGAGGCGTTTGGCGACGACATGGAAGCTGTTGGCCACGCCCCAGGCAACTTCGCTAGCGAAGTCCTCCATTCGGGTGTCGCGGAACAGGTCGAAGACCGTTGCCAGCATCATCTCGATCGCCGCCTGGGCCACCTCGGGGTCGGGCATTTCCGCAGCGCTCGGCTCATGCTCGATCGAGAGCTTGGCCAGTTCGGTCTGCTCCATGAACGCCCGGGCGTAGTCGGGCGTGGCGATTTCGCGCGCATAGTGTTCGGCAAGGTCGGCGAAGTTCGAGAAACGGTCCGTCATGATAACCTCCAAGAGGAATTTTCTCTCATCACGCTGATGAAAGATGCCCATCGGAAGGACGCCGGAGTCAGGCAGTCAGGGACGGCGGCGCGCACGCGCTGCCGCCGCCAATAGCGGGCGTGGGGGGAGCCGATTTTTGCTCGCAAGGCGATAGCCGCAGCAGGCCAAAATCGGGGGGCACCCGCGATCCTTGACGGCCGCCAATCTCCCAGGCGTCATGCTATGGCGATGCTGATTTCGCTCAGCCACCGAGATGAGAGAGAGATTACGGTTTTGCCCCCGAACCCCATCGGGGCGTTCGGGGTTAACCGCAAAACTCAGCCCTTGCCTAGCCGCAGCCTCGGTTGCGGCCCACTTGCAAATGACGGACCCCTTGCCGGAGCAAGTCAGTCGCACCGTGGCCCGGTGCATCGCACGGGCGCGGGACGGCGACGGAGGCGAAGGCAAGAGTGCCGGCGGCCCAATGCAGGAAATCCCGCACCCGCAGGAGCGCGCCAGCAAGGCGCGCGGGACCGAGTGCGGCAATCTTGACGGGGCCGCTCCTTATTTTCGGACCTGCGATGTCTGGCACCCTGCTGATTGTCGTCATCACCGAACGCCGTCGCCGGTGATGGTGATGGTGGTGATGACCAACAGGCATGCGCTGACCATGATCATGATGGCCATCGAAGGGCCTCTCGCGGTGGTATGGTTTGTTTGAAATATGTGTGCTAGTTTCTAACGAAAGGAGCATACGAATCATGTCCGCCATGGCCGACAAGATCATGAAGCGCGTTCGCGCGAAGGGGCGGGGGTGGGTATTCACCCCCAAGCATTTCATCGACTTCGGCACACGCGGCTCGGTCGACATGGCACTGTCGCGCCTGGCGCAGAATGGAGAGATACGCCGGATCGGGCGCGGCCTCTACGACTATCCGCAGTTGCACGACAAGCTGGGCGCGCTGACACCAGATGCCGAGATGATCGCGCAGGCCGTATCGGCGCAAAGCGGCGACCGGCTCGCGCCCTCGGCAGCAGCAGCGGCCAACAAGCTTGGCCTGTCGACACAAGTCCCTGCCAGGGCGAGCTATGCGACGACAGGACGAACCCGCGTGCGCCAGGCCGCTGGCCGAAGCGTCACGCTCAAGCACAGCCGCGCACCAGTGCTGGGCAATGCCTCTGAGGCTGCCAACGGCGTGGTCCAGTTCCTGGCCGGGCTCGGGCGAGACAAGGTCGATGCCGATGCGATTTCGCAGCTCGCCGCGCGGCTCGACGACAAGGACGTGCAGGCGCTGATCAAGGGCCGCGCGCAGATGCCGGGTTGGATGGGCGATGTCGTGCTGAAGATCGGGGCGGCGCACCATGGATGAATTTGCAAGGCGGCCTGCCGAAGATCGGCGGGCGTTCTTTGCCGAAGCAGCCGCACGCCGCGATCTCACGCCGCTCATCGTCGAGAAGGACTTCTGGGTGTGCTGGACCCTGCGCCGACTGATGGGCGTGCCCGAGTTGGCCAAGGTCCTGACCTTCAAGGGCGGGACCTCGCTCTCGAAGGCATTCGGGATCATCAAGCGATTTTCAGAGGACATCGATCTCACCATCAATCGCGCAGCGCCGTTGCTCGGCGAAGTCGCTTCGCCGACGGCGAGCGACATCAGCGGCAAGGAACGCGAACGGCGCGCCACGGCGCTCGGAGCTGCCGCGCAAGAATGCGTTGGGACGATCCTCCTGCCGGCACTCGCGCAAGCGATCGCGGAAGCCCTGGACACGCGTGATGGTTGGAGCATCGAGGCGGATCCCGAAGACAAGGATCGGCAGACCGTCCTGTTCAACTACCCGGCATCCTCGGGCTACGGCCTCGACTATGGCAACGCTTATGGCGGGCGTACCGGCTACGTGCAGCCGCGGATCAAGCTCGAATTTGGGGCAAGGGGCGATCCCGAGCCATTCGAGCTACGGGACATCCTGCCCTATGTCGCTGAGGACTTTCCGGCCGAAGTGCCCGATGCGGTGACCGCCGTGCCAACGCTTGCACTCGAAAGGACCTACTGGGAAAAGGCGACGATCCTGCATGCGCTGCACCACAGCGGCAAATTGCGGCCAGGTCTGTCGCGGCACTTCTATGATGTGTTCATGCTCGATGCTGCCGGCATTACGGAACGGGCGCATGCGGGTCGAGTTCGGGCTCGAGACCGACAAGGGACGCAGGTTCGCCATGTGGTCGCTGCTCTACATGCTGGGTTCCGCGCCGGACCTTGACGTTGCGTTCAAGGACCCTGGCGACCGCGAAGCGGCGCGGACCTTCATGGACCTGCTCGATAAGGCAAATGCCGGCGAGGACAGCTGATTGCAGCTTGTTCAGGCGAAGTGCCGCTCGCCAGCATGCTACTCAGGGGAATGTGCTAGGCCGTCTCGGGCGCAAGCATGGCGCAGAGCCTTTCGAGCGCCGCGAATGCCTTCTCGAAATCGGGGATGTCGCCGGCCCCAGCGAAAGCCATGCTTTCGACAAATTGCCGGTACTCGGCCGCATATTCTGGATCGCGCTTCACGCGATCGATCATTGTCTTGAGCCGTTCTTGGGGCGGCAGGTCTTGCACCGCGCCCTGGCCGCGCATCGTGTCTGCGCGCAGGGCTTCTAGCAGCAGCGCCGGAAATTCGGCGCTGGCGGTGGCGGCAGCCTCAAGCGCTGAAAGATCGTGGAGATGGCGCACGATAGTCGGATCGTCGTCGGGGTGGCTGCGATCACGCGCGATCGAGCGCCAGGCAAAGGCGCTCAGCTTGTCCGCGGCGGTCTCGACCGGATCAACACAGAGGATGGCAGGCACCTCGGGTTCCGCGGCACGGAACTGCGCGACGAACGAGGCAATCGATCGAGAGACCGGCTGCAAGGCGGGTGGCTTGGCAGACAGTTCGGCAAGGATGTGCGGGCGCAGCGCCGCATGTCCGCCGAGCTTGGTCGGGTAGCTCATTTCGAACTGCAGGAAGGAATTGCCGCTGCGGGCCTGGACTTCCAGATCCGTGAAGCCCAGCTCGGACCACAGCGCCGTCAGCCGGTCGCGATAGTCGCCAAGGCGCCGGCGCTGCTGATGGTGCGACAGGGCGAGGAATTCTGCCGACAGGCTCAGCTGAAGTCGATGTCTTCGGAAAAGCGCTTGATCAGGCCGTGGCCTTTGAGCAGCGAAGTTCCTCCGGAAAACACAGGCGTGAAGTCGGCGTCGTCGAGCGTCAGCAGCGCCCGAATCGCCTGCACAACATACCAGTCCTTTTCGACGAAGGCTTCGTCGACGGCGAGGGTGCCCGCAACCCGGCCCAGCGTCCTGCTGTCAGGCGGGTTGGAGAACGACATAATTGCCATTGTAGCCGATGCGGCGGCGAATCCGGGCATTGACCATCAAGGTGCGGCCAGTCGGAACCTGGGTCGAGCGGCCGCTGTTATAGGCCTTATCAAAGCGCGTGGGCTCGACCGACTTCCCGAGCCGCTTGACCGCTTCGCTCGCCAACGCGCGAATGCCGACAACGGGCGCGGGCTTGCCGGTCAGCGGCGATGGCTCGGCCTTGGCATAGAGGCCATAACCGATCTGGACCAGGCGGCCGGCCTGGACCTGCTGGCGCAGCGCGCGTCCGACACCGTCGTAGCTGCCGAATTCGTCGAAATCGGCACGCAAGAACACGTTGCGCCGGGACCGCCGGACCCGCTGGGCAATGAGGTCTGCAATCGACGAAGCTGAACAGGTCGCCGGACCACCAGATTTGCGGTAACGGCCGCGACCGACGCGCACCAGCTTGCCGGTCTGGACGAGCTGTTTCAGCGCGCGTCCGACCGAATCGTAGTCAGCCGCCAGCACGAGCGCGCCGCGATCGACGGTCGCATTCTCCGGGATGGAGTCCAGAATCTGGTTCGCAAGGCTCGACATCGTTCAACCAACATACGACGTTTACGGCACCCAGATAGGCCCAAGTGGTAAAGATTTCAAGCAATCCGTAGAGGTCGCTTTCGCGGGCTCGTGCCAAATGCGCGCGGGACCAGGAACGTTACCCTGCAAAAAGGCCAAACTGCCAAAATGCAGGGTAAAATCTTGTCGCCCGGCGAGGCAGCGCGCATGGTTGGGTTTATCCCACAACCCGGCAAGAGGCGAAAATGTGGGATAAACCGGTGGGGCCCGCTCGGTCGTTGTTCCCTACTTGTTCCAGATTGATAAGATTAATTATGTTAAATGAAATCAAGTACTTGGCGGAAATTAGCGGTTCAGCTGGCGTCTGCCGAGCCGAAGGCAACGCCGAGCTTCTTGCGTTTTGCCGGGGTCGCAGCGGCCTTGGGCTGCGCCTTGGGTGCAGCTTCGGGCGCTGCGTTGGTCTCAGACTTCGGGCTCTGGCCAGGCTTGCGGCCGAGGCCGATCCTGACAGCAAGATCCTTGCGCTTGGCGGCATAGTCGGGCGCGACCATTGGATAGTCGGCGGGCAAGCTCCAG
Source organism: Novosphingobium sp. KA1 (assembly GCF_017309955.1). Classification (NCBI taxonomy): domain Bacteria; kingdom Pseudomonadati; phylum Pseudomonadota; class Alphaproteobacteria; order Sphingomonadales; family Sphingomonadaceae; genus Novosphingobium; species Novosphingobium sp. KA1. Next base: position 158,913 of record NZ_CP021249.1, read on the forward strand.
CGCGTGCGGTACTCGGCCGGGGTCATGCCGTGCTCGGTGCCGAGGTGGCGCTTGAGCATCTTCATCTTCTCGCCGCATTCGAGACAGGTGACGGCGTCGGGCTTGACCGACGAACGCACCGAGACGGCAGGCTTCAGCTCTTCCACAGCCGGTTCCGGCGCCCGTCCAAGCGCGGCAAGCGAAGCGTAGACCGCCTGGATCAGGCCCGGCAGGTCCGCGGCTGCCACCGCATTGTTGCTGACATGGGCAGAAACGATATCGGCGGCATGATCCAGCAGTGCTTCGTTTTCCATGCGGGCGAGACCCTTTTCAATCCACGGATCGGGGGTTCCTAGGCGATAGTTCGCCACCACGCCAGAGGAGCGTCGACGCAGCGCGCGCGAGGCGTCGCTTGCCGCTCGACGAAGGATTCAGGCCGCGAAGAGTTCGCCCTGTGGGTTGGTAACACCCTGGCCCTGCCGCCGCTGCTGCGCGGGCTTGCGCAGCAGCGCTAGCACGCCCGGCTTGACCACATAGACCGCATGGCGTCCGCCGCCGCGGTTCTTGTGGTTGGTGGCGTAGCCCGCATAGTGCCGGGTCATCAGGCCGGCGCGGACCAGATCGGAGATCGCGCGGCTGACATTGGCGCGACCGACAGCCTGGACCTGCTCCTCGACCGCCGCGTCGATCCGCGCCGCATCGCGCATGGCGTCACCGGTGAGCCCGTCCTTCAGTGAAGCGGCCACGCGCGCGCGCAGCGCAGCGCGGCGGGCGGGCTGTTCGCTCATCGGCAAGAGCTGGGAACAGAGCCATTCGCGCAGGAGTACAGGCACGCCGCCTTGCGCCACGAACGGCCCGGCCTGCCCTCGCCCGTCGGCAATTTCTGCAACCAGCTGGAGGACGAGAAACGCGTAGCGCGGGCGGTTCGAGGCTTCGACCAGGACCGCGTAGATCCCACCGACGCCAGTGATTTCTTGGGCTCGTTCCATCGAACAGTATTGAGCACAAAAGGTGAATCCTGTGAATCCCCTTTGTGCCTTGCGCTGTCGTTTGTCGCCCGTGACACTTCGCCCAGCGGCGCCGCCGGACTTGCACGGCTAGTCGCGTCAAACCTTGTCTCTCGGCCAATCTAGGACCCAGGCTGGCAACATCGACGGGCCGCCCTCAGCGCTTGTCACGCGCGCCATGCAACATGACACTCCGCCCGAGGGCAAAGTGTCACAGATGCCATGCCTGGAGGGGCGCAAGCCCAGACCCGGCGGGCAAAAAAATGGGGCCAGCGTGAGCCAGCCCCTTGGAAAGTTTTGGGAGAGGATGCCTGAAAGGCACCCTCCATATGGGTTTGCACGCTCCATGCTGCAAGTGCGAAATAGACGCCGCGCGTTGCCTTTTTCGCAACCGGTGTTTCGCCCGTCGCAGCGTCTACATGAGTGATGGGGGGCTGGCCTCGGCCCAATGGGAGGCGGCAAGGCCGCCTCCCGGGCCCGACGTCAGAGGAAGAGGACTTCCTCGGCGACGATCTCGACCGCGTAGCGTTCGACGCCCTCGCGGTCGGTCCACTTCGAGTAGTGGAGGCGGCCCTGCACCTCGACCAGGTCGCCCTTCTTCTTGTGCTTGGCGACCGAGGTGCCGAGGCCGTTGAAGGCAGTGACCCGGTGGAATTCGGCGAGGGTTTCGGTGTAGCCGGCCTCGTTCTTGACCGTCTTGCCGTCGACCAGCTTGGGGCGGTCGGTGACGAGGGTGAAAGAGGTGATCGCGGTCTCGCCGGCGTGGCGGGTTTCGGGAGCAGCAGCGATGCGGCCGATCAGGATGACGAGGTTCTTCATGGGGTATTCTCCGTGGCTTGAACTCGGCGGAACCGCCCGCCGATGAACACCACAGGCAGGGCCAAAGGCCCGGGCCCGCACCGAACGCATGTGAGGGGAACCCAAAAGCGAGGAGTGGTGCGGCAAGCCCAAAGGGCTTCACGGTCCGCTGCTTCTGGGTTGCGGCCAGGGACTGGCCCTGCAGGGTTCATCGGCAAACGAAGGGCGGTTTCGTCAGGTCAGGCCCAGCGGATGCCCGCAAAGGCAAGACCCGTCAGCCTCGGCCATTTCGCCGGAACCTGCTCCCACCCGCCAGCGCCCGCGGCAGCGGGCATTGCCTTCCTCGCCACCGACTCCATGCCGGTCAAAGACGCGTCGGGTCACAGAAGGGCCGCCCTCCGGCCCTCCCCGTTCAGCGTTTCGGCTACGGCTAGGCCCCCCGGTCTGTCGCAAAAGGAGGCGTCCGCAGGCGAGCAAAGCTCGCCACCTTCGATAGGGACCATCAGCGCCAGGGCCTCGCGAGGCCTTGCGCGACCAGATAGTCGCCGGCGTCCACGCCGTTCACCGTGACCGTGGCGAGCGTCCGCCCATAAGGGTCGGTGCCGAGCCGCGTGATCATGACCCGTCCGCGCGACAGCAGCCGCGCGAGTTCGACCCGCGAGGCTTCACCCGCTGCAAAGTCGCACCAGGCGTAAGAGCGCCTTCGGTCCTGACACTTGGGGCTGTCGGGAAGCTCGGGTGCATCGATATTGGCGATGCGGACCCGCTCGCGGCCGCAGCGGATCGTGTCGCCGTCGTGGACAGAAGGTGCGAGGCAAAGGGCGGCGGCGGCAAGAATAATCGGCATGGACCGGAGCCTAGCGCCCTCGCCCGCCCGCGCCAACCAGCCTTGCCGACTCCCCCACTGGCCCCGATCGTCACCCGCAGGGCCGGCATCCATGCCGGCGAGCTTGGGTGGGCGGCGGTGCGACAGCGCCGACGTGCGCCTTAGCGAGTAGAGCGGGTTGCCCCCAGCCCGCGCGGGGCGCGGGCGCCGGGGTGCCCCTCCCCTTTACCACCTCGCCAAATCCCGCCAAAATCGGTATGCTCGCCCCCCAGCTCAACCTGTCCGGCCCCGCTGCCGCAGGCAGAGCCACCCGAAGGGAAGGATCCCGGCCCATGGCTGATCCACAGCAGATGCCCAGCGCCCTGCAAGTCGCGCGCGCGATGACGCAGGTCCTGCGCACGAAGCTTGCCGTGTACGGTGCGGAAGAGATCACCCTCACCCGCGAGGAAGCGGCTCTGTGCCTCGGCCTGGCCGAGGGCATAAGCGAACACCTGGAACTGGAAGAGGGCGGCGCACGCTGAGGCGGGCGGTCCCCGCCCCTAACGGACGTTGAGCCCGAGTTCGCCCAGCAATTGCCCGGCCTGCTCGCGCGAGATCGTCGCTCCGCGAAACAGCCCACCATCGACCAGGCGAAGCCCGCCAAGATCGGCGCCGCGCAGGTCCGAGCCTTCGAAGCGCGACCCGGCGACCAGCGCCTCGCGCAGCGAGCAGGCCTCGAACACCGTCATGCGGAAATCGCCCTTGCGCAGGTCTGCACCCGACATATCGACCCGGCGCAGGGTCTCCTTGCGGAACGAGAACCCGGGCAGCTTGGCAGAGACCAGCAGCACTTCCTCGAAATGGATGTGCATGGCGCGTGCTTCGGTGAAGTCGGCGCCAGTGAGCTTCGATCCCACGAAACGCGTCGCGGTCAGGCCCGCGCGGCGCATCACGCAATTGTTCCAGTCGCCGCCGATGAACTCGGCTTCGCTGAGGTTAGCACCGGCGAAGTTGGCGAACGGTCCCCGGCAGGACTGCCAGACCGTGCCTTCGAGCTTTGCCCCCGACAGGTCGCTGCGCCGCAGGTTGCAGCGTTCGAAGCGCCAGCGGGTGAGATCGAGGCAGGAAAGGTCCGCTTCCTGGAGGTCGCAGTCGATGAGCGTGCGCGGCGCCGCGCCGATCAGGCGCTTGATGTCGCTGCGAGTCAGCACGGCGCCGGTAATGGGCTGCGAGGCGAAAAGGTCGTCCATCCAGGGACCGGTAGCGCCAGTCATGCGCCCGCACCAGCAAGCCGCGGACGGCCTCCACGGTTGCGCAGCCGCCGGTGCGAGGCGCGTCCCCGGCGAGCTTGCCGCGATCTCACGGCTATCATAGACTGACCCCAGCGCGCCCACCCGGGGCCGCGAAAACCTGAAGGAGATGCGCGAGAGGTCGAACGGGCAGCGTCGATCGCGAGAAATTGGAGCAGACCCCAATGATCCAGCGATACCGTGTGCTCGGCCGCAGCGTGGCCGAAGGCGATGAACTTCAGCCCGTCTTGCGCGAAGCCTACGAGCGCAAAGTCCCGGTCCATTGCGAATGCCGTAAGGGCTCCCCCTCTACATCTCGCACCGGCAGACCGGCTACGTGCTCGCGCGCTGGCCGGGCTCGGGCGCGCGCCATGCGACCGCCTGCGATCACTACGAGGCGCCCGATTACCTCACCGGCATGGGCCAGGTGCGCGGGAGCGCCGTTCTGGACGATGAGACGAGCGGCGAGACCAGCCTGAAGCTCGGCTTCCCCCTCTCGCGCGGGGCGGCCCGGCTCGCGCCCGCGGCGCTCACCAACGACAAGCCGACGGTAAAATCGTCGGGTCAGAAGCTCTCGATGCGCGGGCTGCTGCACGTCCTCTGGGACCGGGCCGAGCTGACGCATTGGCATCCGAAGATGGCGGGCAAACGAACCTGGTTCGTGGTGCGCCGCGCGCTGCTCGAGGCGGCAGCCAGCTGCCGGGCCAAGCAGGAAGCCCTGTCCCACGTGCTGTTCGTACCCGAGAGCTTTAGGCAAGAGGAGAAGGAGGAAATCCGGGCCCGCCGCCGCGCGGCCCTCGCCCGGGTCTATGCCTCACGCGACGAAATGATGGTGGTCGTGGGCGAGATCAAGGAGATCGTGGCCGCGCACGGCGCCGAAAGGATCGTCCTGCGCCATGTCGGCGACATGCCGTTCGTGATGGACCAGGACATGGCGCGGCGCTTCCACAAGCGGTTCGCGGGCGAGCTCGCATTATGGCAGGCGCAGGATGGCCCGAACGGCAAGAGCGGGCACCTGATTCTCGGCGGTTCGTTCGCGCGGCGGCGCGAGGGCACGTTCGATCTCATCGAGGTCGCGCTGATGCCGGTGACGGCGGAATGGCTGCCCTATGAGACCAGCGATGAACGCTATCTCGTCGGCAAAGCAGTCGCGGAGAAACGGCGGTTCATGAAGGGCCTGCGCGTCAATCTCGACCTCGACACGCCGATCGCCAGCCTGGTGCTCAAGGACACCGGCGAGGAAGCAAGCGCCATCCACATCCACGACCGCGACGACGAGGTGGCAGAGCCGCTGGAAGCGCTGCTCGCCGGGCAAGGCGTCGCGCACCTGCTGTGGAAGGAAGGCGAGCCGCTCCCGGCCCGCGTCAGCCGCGCGCCGCGGCGAAACTGGGACGCGCAGCAGGCTGCCTGAACAGGGTCAGTCGCTCTCGCGCGGCAGCGGCCTCAACGGCAGCAGATCGAGACGCCGGGACGTGTCGCAGGCCGCGCGCAGGGCTTGGAGGCGCGCCGCGACTTCGCCCTCGTGCTGGGTGATCTCGATGCGATTGAGGCCAACGATCGTCCAGACCGGCAACTCGGGCCGCTCGGTCACGTGGACCGAGTAGGCGATGGGCAGCTTGTCGGGATAGAGCCACAGCAGCAGCACGGGCAGCGCGGCGAGGTTGGGCTTGCCGCCCGACGCAGCGAGTGTCATCACGCCCCGGTCCTGGTCATACCGGCAGGTGATCCCGAGGGGTTGCGGGTGCCCGGCAAGGCCGAGGATCGTCTCGCCTGGCCGAGCCCCGAAAACCGCCTCGAGCTCGGCGGGCGGCGCGGCCTCGGCGTTCTCAGCCACCTCGGCGAGGAACAGTTCGACCGCGGCAAAGCGCGCGGCCTCCTCGCGGGTGCAGGCAAGTTCGAGCGTGAGCGTGATCGAGGACATGGCTGGGACTTTCGTGTTGCCGCGCGCCGACGCGTCCCGTTGCCAAGGCAAGGGACAGAACGGCGGACAGGCGTGGAATTGAACGGGTCAGAGCACGAGGTGGCGCTCGACGTGCGAGCGTTCGCGCGGCCTCTGGAGGTTAAAGACGGGGACGCCGTGGCTGGCGGCGATGCGCAGCGCCTGGCCGGTGCCGCCCGAGGCCTCACCGTCGGCGGTCCAGCACAGCACGAATTCCGCGGGGCTATCGAGGCTCACTCCCAGCACCTGGAACACGTTGCGGGTGTGGAGCGCCTGGACGAAAGCCGAGAGCCCGGCAAAGGCCGGATGGTGCGCGGCAGCGATCAAGCGCGCCCTCCCCCAGAGCTCGGCCCCGAGCGTCCCGGGATGAAGCGCACTTGCCGACCCGCGCCAGCCCACCGCCGGCAGGAAGATCTGCGCAGAGGGGCCTGCCCCGCGTTCGAAGGCGCTGTCGGCGCCGATCGCGTGGCCCGAGCGCAGGACATAGCCGCGCTTGGTGAGCGCGAAGGCGGCGTGGGTCATCAGGCTGAGGATTGCGGGCGGCGTCGCGCGCGCACCGATCCCGGCATAGAAGCGAGGCATGGGCTTGGACTCCTTTACGGAACGCCCAGCCCCAAGCCCCCTCCCCTTACCCCGTGTCGGCGGCGGCCAGAGTGGCAGGCCCGTAGGCGGCGAGCAGGTTGCGGTGGAGCACCGCGTTCTGCGCCGGGAAGAAGCTGCCGTCGGCGTTCGCCCGGGTGATCTGGAGCGCAGCGGCGACCACCTCGCGAAACGGCCGCATCACCGCACGCGATCCCTCGTAGGTCACCGGCTGCGGAAATCCCGCCGCGATCCAGGTGGCCGGTTCGACAAGGTTTTCGAGCCAGGCCTGCGCGTCGTCGGGCAAGGGCGATTCCGCCGAGACCAGCCAGAGCGTCCGGTATGTCCCGAAATCATGGGTATTGGCGACCATGGCAAAGCCGAGCGGCAGGGGCGGCTCGCCGTTGAGGGCAATGATCGCGGCCTTGTAGGCGAGCAGTTCGAGGGTGTTGGCCGCGGCAAAGTCGGCGCATTGCCCAAGCTGCGCGCAGGGCTCGTCGGCGGGACCGGCGCCGAGTTCGAGAATCCAGTGCCGGCTCATGACGCGGCCCCCTCGAGGCTGTCGGGATACCAGGCGAGTTCCACCGCGTCCGGATGGGCGGCTTCGAACTCGGCGATGCGCGCATGGGTGATGAGGCCCGCACGGTCCCTCACCCCGACGTAGCCGCCGTAAAAGCGGCCGCCTGCAGCAACGAACTGGGCGTGGATGTCCTCGCACACCGCCTCGGAGACGAAGAAGCCCGGCACGCCGGCGATGTGCGCCGGCGGCAGGACGCCAAGCATGTCGTCGAAGAAGGCCTCGCTCACCCGCGAGAGCGGGAAGCGGGCGAGCACGACTTCGCGTGAGGAGGCCAGCAGGGCGGCGTCAATTGCGGTCATCGCTCGACCCTCCAGCGATCACGAAGGCCGGGATGGTCTGTTCGGCGCGGGCAATTTCGCGCTTGAGATCGCGCAGCCGGGTGAAGTTGTTGATCCATGAAGGAGGGAAGAGGACGTATTCGTCTTCGCTCGCCGTGTAGTCGCGCATCGGACCTTGCCCATCGAACAGGATGATTTCGGGGAGATAGGCGCCGAGACAGCCACCCGACCAGCGGCGGAACGGCAGGCCGTGCTCGGCGCAGAAAGCGTCGATCTCGGGGATCTGCCCGCCGTTGAGCTCGGTGCCGTAGAGCTCGAGCGGCTCAGCCTCGGGCAGCACTGCCGGATCGAAGGGTTCGCCGTCCCACTCCGTGCGCAGGTCATAGTCGGCGGCGTGCGACGCGAAGGCTTCGAGATGTTCTCGCGGCAGTGCGCCGCCGATGGTGATGTGGACGGGGGCTCGGTCGCCCATGGGCTTGGGTCCTTTCGCTTGGGTCTGATCCGACCGGCGAAGCCCCCCTCCCCTCAGCCTGACGTCGCCGCGGACCTCCCGGCACCCCAGCGCTCGGCTCTGCGATCGACGGCGAGTTCATTGGAACAGGTCTGGCACAGCGCGAAGGCTTCGGCGGGTGTGCCTGCGAGCCATTGCTCCCACTTTTCTCGGGCGAGGACGACGGGCATGCGGTCGTGTACGTCGGCCATCTGCGGGCAGCCATCCACCATTATCATCGAATAGGCCGCGCCCCACTCCTCGGTCGCTCGCCACAGGCCGGCGACGGCAACGACCTCCTCGCCCGCCAGCGAATACCAGGTCCGGGTCATCTGGCCCTTGATGCCCTCGGCCTCGGCCCAGGCGGTCACCGGGATCAGGCAGCGGCGGCGCTCGAAGCTCGGCCGCCAGAACGAGGTGCCGAGCTTGTCCTCGCGCGCGTTGTTGACGGGCTTGGGCTTGAGTGGCTGACCGTTCTTGCCCTTCAGGACAAGCGGAAAACCCCAGGTCATCACCCGCGTCTCGCCTTCGGCGACGACGAGGCCGGGATAGCCCGGGTAGACCTCGGCGGCGAAGTTCGCGCCTGCGCCGCTGCTCGCGCCGAACAGTCGGGCGATTTCTGCAGGGGCCTTGGTCATGCGGTACAAGTTGCACATGCCTTGATGCTCGGCGGACCGCCCTGCCCTGTCAATCAGGACAAACAGCGGCGCCCGCTGTCTTGCAAATATGTTCTTCCTATGTGCTCTTACCAGCATGGAACGAATCGATACGTCTGCTGTCGCTCATGCGATCCTGGACGCTCCGGGCTGGGCGCGGGTCGGCATCACAGCCCCAAGCTCCTGCATACGCGAGGATGCCGCGCTCGAACTCGGGCGCGTGATTGCCGATGCGGTCGACGCGCCGGCGAGTGCGCCGTCATCGGAACAGTCGATCCTGCCGCTCTGAAGCCCGCCAACTCAGCCCGCCGGGCGAGGGAGCAGCGCCTCGATCTGCGGGTCGAGCGGAAATCCGAAACGCCGGGCGATCTCGGCAGCGTGTTCGAAGTCGGCCGCGCTGACGTGGAGTGAGCGGGCGAGATCCGCGAGCGTGTCGCCCTCGCGTGGCGCAGAGAGGGCATGGAGATTCCCATGCGCCAGTGTCACCGCGAACGGTCAGGTCATGGCGATGCCGATAACCTCCTCGGTGAGGACGACCATCGTATCGCCGGTGTGGATGGCCTCATCGCACTGGACCGCGTCGTAGGCGTTGCCGGTGCTCGCAAAGGCGTGGTGGCGCCGGGTGGTGAAAGCGAAGCGTTCGCTATCGGTCAGCATTGTGGATCTCCGGGTAACTCCAGGCAAATGAAGAGGCGGAACGCCGGGCGGGGGGGGCAGTGCCGGCGTTCCGCCTCAGGCCGCGCGGCGGGCTTATCCGCGGCCTTTGCACGGGAACGGGGACCCGCTTGGAGTCCCCGCCGGTTGGAGTTGGACTTGCCGATCAGGCGTCGACGAGCGGCGGCAGCGCGCCATCGTGTTCGGCGCCGTCCTTGGCATTGGCCCGGACGCGCTTGGCGGGCGGGGTCGCGGTGCTGTCACCCAGACCGTCGTCGTTTCGGCCATCGCCAGCCTGTTCGCCGCCGCGGTCGCTGCCACCGGCATCGTCGGCCGGGAACATGTCGCTCTCGCCGTATTCTGCCGAACCGAGCTGCGTATTGCGGCGGCGCGGACGCTGCCAGGCGATCGCCATGGTGCCGTCCTCGCGCGGGAAAGCGGCGATATAGAGCGGCTGCGCCATCGACGGATCGTCGATCTTGCCCTGGTAGAAGCTCTCGCCGGTCGAGTTCGAGGAGAGTTCGAAGAGCGCACCGACGATCACCCAGCGGCGCTGGTCGTTGAGCGCAACGATCTCGTAGCGGGGTGCGCGGGGGTTGCTGGAGGTCACTGGCCTGAGGCCGATGGTGCGGGTGATGGTGAGCGTTTCGACAGAGCCGATCAGCTGGCCGTTGGCGTTCTTGCGGATTTCACCGATGTTCATGGACGTTCTCCTGGATGGATCGATTGCGACCGAACCCCTTGTTCGATCACTCTCTTCCCACCCCCCTTCCCTCCCGGCCGTCAGGCCGAAGCTGCGGGCGCTGCCCGCAGAGGTGTCCAGGACCGCTCAAGCGGTGTTTTCAGACAACGCTATGACCGAAGAACCAGAGACGAGGACGTTCAATGACAACGATGAGTGTAATACGGATTCTACCTTCCAAAGATCGATTTAATCTGATCAGCCAATGCCAGTGCTGCCTTCCACAGACGGGCAATCCAGGATTTTGGCTTGGCGTCGTTGGCGACATGGCGCAAAATCTGTTTCTGCATGAGCGATTTCGCCGCTTCGGTGCTAAATGCATCCAGCCATTCGACCTGTCCGGCTGAGATGACATAATGAGATTTGCAGGGACCATCGCACACTGCGATGGAAGGGCGGATCGTGGCAAACCCGTCGTCGCAATAGACTTGGTGGCTATCGGGAACGAGAAGCGTGATCCGATGGCCGCAGCCGCAAGCACAGAGAAGTCCGGCGAGCTCGAATTCCTCGCTGTGATAGACAGTTTCAGGCTCCAGCTGCTTAGGGATCCGATCTACCGCTTGATAGGCAAACTTCATTCTAACCCCCCAAAGCGATCAAGATCAAAAGATGCCGTCTCAAAAGTGTAGGCGATGGCATCGCTTAATCGGTCATAAAACTCAAAATGCTGCTTGAACCGGATCACGGCGAATATCGCGTTGAGCGCATTGAGTTCGGCGACTTGCGCCTGCTTCCGATACTCTCCATTTTCTGGATTCGTCGTTGGCAGATAGGGTGTATTTACCGATTGCTCAAATGCAGCGCGATCCGCTCCGGTGATCCGAACGACGCCATTCAACCCAATGAGTGAGCGATTGAGGCCCATGCCACAATCAACGAAGGGAATGGCATTTGCACTCAACCAGTCGACGATGGCGAGCCGCGACGGCCCGTCGTCAATCGACACAAAGACAAAATCGAACTCACGCAGGCTCTCGATATTCTCGGAGGTGATGCGCTCCGGGATCGGGACGATGCCACAATGCCAATTGGCATAATGTTGCGCCAGCGCGTCAACCTTCTTCATCCCGACCGCCCGATGGATGAAGCCGGGGATCCTAAAGAGCGTGTGAATATGAACCTTATCGTCGTCGAAAAGCCCGATCTTTTCGAGATGCGTGCGGGCGATGAAATCGAGGATGTAAGCTCCTGTGCCGCCGAGGCCAATGATTGCTACCTTTATGCCCCTCAACCGCGAAGCCACGTCGTTGAGGTGGTAGCGTGACGACATTGAGTCTGGAATGCGCAACGGACTGTTCTGCGCCGCGGCTTTGATTTCTATGCCCCGCAGCGGACTAGCATCGGGGAAAGCTGCCATCGCGGGTGCAACGATCACATCGAGATAAGTGCGCACCTTTTCTTCAAACGACCGATATGGGCGCATTGCGCCAGACTCGAGCAATTTGAACGAAAAGGAATGGTTGCAAACAAAGCCGTCAGCCACCAGGACGGTAGCCGCGCCACCGCCCAATCGCAGCGCCCGCCCGTTCTGGTCGTGCGGACGGCATCCCTTGAACCAGGCCTGATGGTCGCTTGGGGCATCGATGACCCAGTTATTCAGATCGACTGGACTTGCCCAATCGCCATATTCGAGCTCACCGGCGCTGTTGAGGCACGGTAACCCGTAGATGACGAAATAGGCGTTGACGAAGTCGAGGTGATAGCCCTGTTCCTCCAAGTCCCGGATGAAAGGATTATGACTCGCCAGTTCCTGAAACTCTGAAGCGCATTCCATCTTTAACCATTACCTCCTGACCTGGCGCGAGGGTGCCGCTGATGTTAGCGGAGTGGCCGCGTGAATATTTGATGAGATACTCGGTTGAAGAGGCGCCGCCGTCCTGAAGGTAGTAGGCGACGACCTCGTCATATGAGATTTTCGTCTTGACCACTTCGTGGTCGTCTTGGTTGACGATGATGGTGACGGTCTTTTCCGACTTTTCAGACATGTTTTGAATCCAATGCAAGGGTTGGGTGTTGCGGCTTCGGAATCGGACCAAGGCTCCAAAGCACTTTGGCCGGAATGGGGATGAATCGTCGGTTCATCAGGAATTCGGGCTATCGCGCCCGTCGGGTTCACGGGCGACGCCTTTGAACGGCTTGCCGTCCTGCTTCACCTCCATGAAGTGTCCGGTGCGCTCGTTCCGTTTCTGATAGTTGCCGTCGGTCCGCTGAAATTGGGTGCGAGCGGTAACAGCGCCGCGACGGAAGTCATTTCCTGTGTTCTTGGCCATGAGAACGATTCCCTTGTTCAAGCCTGCGATTTAACCCGGCTTGAGATTGATCGCCGGATGGCGTGGATATGATAGCTAGTTTTTAGCTAGTCAAGGGCTATTTTTTGATTGACATTTGCGCAGATGTTGTGTAGCCCTACTCCCGCTGAAGGAGGCGTAATGGCTGCCAAGAAGACGATGACGCTCAACCTTACGGATGCGGAAATGCACGCACTCGAAGGCCTTTGCGACAAGAAGGATTTGAGCAAGACGGCTGTGCTGCGTCAGGCATTACGGCTCTATCAGCTTGTTGAAGCTCGTGTTGAAAAGGGCGACAAGCTGTTTTTCGAAGACGAAAAGAGCAAAGAAAAAGCGGAAGTCATGATGCTATGACCGCCGTGATCAGTCCGATCGCACTCTTGAACGCGACGAACGGCAAGCTTGAAGAAGCCGAGCTCTGGGATGCGATAACCGAAAAGCAGCTGGGTGACTGGGAAGCCGAATGGATCCCGGAGCTCTTCAAGGCGATCCAGAAACTGCACCGCGCCGGTGTCGAGCGGGTGCATTGGCCGCAAAGTCGGCATTGGAACTGGCGTCAGAAGACCCGGGCTTTGCAGGGCATGTTGGCGCATCCCGGCTTCAGCATCGTGTGCAACGGAACCACCCAGGGCATGATGATCGTGGACATCACAACGCATCGTTGCCGGGTTGAGAGCCAAAAAGGAAAGGACCTGGTTTATGTCGAATATGTTGAAAACGCGCCGTGGAACCGCCCCGAGCTCGCCGATCCGCCGCTCTATCGCGGTATCGGCAGTATTTTGATCAGGGCTGCTATCGCACTCAGTATCGAGGAGGAGTTTAAGGGAAGGATTGGCTTACACGCTTTACCGCAGTCGAATGGCTTCTATGCCAACACCTGCGGCATGACCGATCTTGGCATCGACGCAAGCTATCATGGTTTGCGCTATTTTGAGATGACGCCGGAGCAAGCCGAATCCTTCATCGCCAAAGGAAATTAGCCATGAAGATCGAGATCTCCAAGGATTGGTGTCTCAAGATGGCATCGTTAGAAGGTTACACCGAAATTGGTGCCGGCGTCACCGCCGCCGATCCGCTTTTTGATGGTGAGGCAGAAACGCAGAATGTTGGCGAAGATGAGCCGAGCATTGCTTTTGGTCGCTTTGTCCGTCTCATGCGGCGCAACAAAGGATTGACGCTCGAGGAACTTGCCGAGCAAGCCGACATTGACGTCGCCGAACTCGTAGAGATTGAGGACGACGTTCGTCACAAGGCTGAATTGCGGTCCGTTTATCAGCTGGCCAATTATTTTCAGGTTCCGCGTGGGAACCTGATGCAGGTGGCCGGTCTGACGACACCCAAGAATGACAACCTCATTCATGAAGCCGTTCGCTTTGCTGCGCGATCTGAGCCTGTGGCAGCGCTTAGCCAGGCTGAACGTGCTGCATTGGAGGCGTTCGTCACAGTTTTGAGCGAACGGGACTGAACGTCAAGGAGCAGGCGGTTGAGCAGAAATCGACTTTTATCTGAGAGAACCGCCCATGATATCGACGCCCGCGTCGAACGGGTGTTGAAGGGGCTCGGGAATCCCGAGCCCCCGCTCCGGCTCGAAGACGTGCGGCATTTGCTCAAGCTCGATCTCAAATTCTACACGGCGAAGGATCCGAGCGTCGCGCAGGAGGCGATCAGCCGGATCAGAGTCGCCACGCTTCAGGTTTTCAATCGTCCGGCACTCATCCTGGACGCCATCCACAAGTGGTCCTTGAAGGCGCTGTATCTGCCCGATCGCAAGCGTATCCTGCTTGATGGCGACCTGCCGATCAAAAAGCATCGGTGGAACGAAGCGCATGAAATCGGTCACAGCCTATTGCCGTGGCACGAGGATGCGATGCTTGGCGATAACAGCCACACCCTCTCGCCCGAATGCCATGAGCAGGTCGAAGCCGAAGCCAATTTTGCCGCAGGCCGCCTGCTGTTCCTGCGCGATCGATTTACGCAAGAAGCCCTATCGATGTCGCCGACCATCGAAACCGTGAAGAGCCTCCACGGCGTTTTCGGCAACACGCTGTCGACGACGCTATACCGATTCGTCGAGACTGCGGGCGTTCAAACTCCACTGGTCGGGATAATGTCCGGCCATCCACACGTTTCTCGCCGCAAGCCGGACTTCGATCCAGCGAATCCCTGTCGGCATTTCATCCGGTCATCGGCCTTTCCCAAACACTTCGGAAAAGTAGACGAGTTAGAGCTTTTCAAGGCTGTCGCTGGATATTGCGGAGCACAGAGCGGCGGGCCACTCGGCAGTTGCGAACTGGTGCTAATCGACGACAATGGCGATCAACATCGCTTCTATTTCGAGACATTCTTCGCCTATTGGGACGCACTGACGTTAGGGGTGTACGTTAAGCCTGAAATTCAAATGGTTGCTGCTGCATAGCTGGAATATCAACTATCCAGTCGTTTGGCAGGCGGGGAGAAGGATGATCAGACGCAGCCATTCCCGAGCAGCCCTGAAATCAATCGACTCAACCGCTGTGGAGGGCTCGCGCAGCCGTTGCTTTGGTCGCCTCGAAGCCGACTGACCAGTTCCATCGGAAGTTCAGCGTATGGCGATACCTCAGTCTGAAGCTCCTCGACCGTAACAATCTGTCTGGGCTGGCCACCACGCCAGTGCCTCACATCAGGATCGCGGCCAACCTCGGCGACGCCGAATACCATCACAAAAAACGTCCCCAGCCCCAGGTCCCACCCGACCGCGACCTCGAAAATGTCCGAGCGCTCCGGCAGCGGTCTTAGCGAATACCGGCTCATCGCCTCACCAGTCGCTTGCCAACATAATCGTGACGACGCGGAAGCTCTGCTGCGCGTCCCACAGTGTCTCCGACCCCCCAGGCGAACGTCCCGTCGTTGGCATAGACATCGATCTTCCAGAAGATCTTGTACCCCTGGAACTCGACCGCGCCGAAGTCGCGCTCGCCATGAGGATCGTTCCCCGGCTCGATCGGCGTTTCGTTGATAAGACGGCGCAGCGCTGCCTGACCCAGCATCAGGCTGGCCTGGCGTGCGCCGGGGTCTTCGGCGTCGCCAGCACGAATGTCGGCCAGCGCCCGCGTGAACACAGTGCGCGAAGTGGGCAGTGAACCCGCGCGGGCCGCGTCGTTGAGCCGGGCGATCTCAGCAGTGTGGTCGACGCCGGCAGGTGTGGATGAAGCAAGTGCGGTCATGGGTTCTACCTTTCATGATTGATCCCCCGCTGAGTTCCCCCTCCCCTCCGCTGTCCGGTTGACGGGGCCTGAACGTTCACGCTACGTTCTTTTGGAAAGGATCTCGCCATGCCCGCTCCCAGCCACCTCGACCATTTCGATCTCGACATTGGCCTGCGCGATGCGTCGTGCGACGAGAACCTGCCGCCAGTGCGCCGGGCGATCGCCGCGCTTTGCATCGGGGTCGGCGTGGACGATGCCTACCTGTCAGTCCGGGAACTGCGCGAGGCAGTGTCGCTGGTGCATGAGAACGCCCCCGGCGGGCGGGCAAAGCTCGCGGGCATCCTCAGCACCCAGTGCGACGACTTCCAGCGGGCGATCTATTACTGCCTCGCCGGGCGCGGCGTGGTCGAGATGGCCGAGGCGATGGATTGGCTGCTGACGGTCCTCAAAGCGCGCGGCCGCACCGCGGCCTGGCTCAGCCGGATGCGGGTGCGGCGCAAGGACCTCGTTTCGCCCTACGTGGCTGAAGCACCTGACGGGCCGCTCGTGTCGCCAAGTCCCGATTTCGAGCTCGGGCAATCGTGGTTCGTCGAGCGCGGACCCGAGCCCTACTGATCCTCGGGCTCGTCATCGTTGCAGGTGACGACCCGCGAGACGGTGCGCCCCGGCGCTGCCTTGCTTGCCAGAACCACGCGGAAGGGCTGCAGCGGATTGCCGGTCTTTACCACGGCGGTGTCGCCCTGGACGTGCTCGGCGACCCGGGTGGCGATCCGGTTGGCGTTCTCGATGCTGCAAAGGCGCGCTCGCTTGGACGAGCGCTGCGGTGGGGCGGGATCGGTCATGGCGCTACTCGCTTGGGTGCCGGGTCACGAAGTTGACGGGGCACCGGGTGGCGGCACGATCGTCCACGCCCGGCTCATCAGCTTGCTGATCTTCACCCCAACCCCGTCGCTGACCCGGCGCAGGATCGTCTTGCGGCCCGACTGGACCACGCGGAAGCTGCGCTCGCTCTGCCCGTCGGTGAAGGTCAGCGGCTCGGCCAGCACCAGCATATCGCCCGGTGCGGGCTTGCGGCGCGTGGTCAGGGCGAGGCGCTGGCGGCAATGCTCGCGCCACTGCGCGGCATATTCGTTGCCGGGCGGTCCCAAGAGGTCGAGGATCGAGGCCGGGCAGTCGTAACTGTAGGGGCCCATCGTTTCGGTCATATCCTTGTAGCCAAACTCCTCGCCGCTCTTCGCGCCGGGGTTCCATTTGACGAGGCAGATGATCGCGAAAGTTTCGTGCGGGGCTTCAAGATCGTAGCTCTGGCAGGCGGCATAGTAGGCGCCCGAACGGACGGTGGATTTGAGGACACGCAGGCCGGTCGCCCGGCCCTTGTCAGGGTCGGGCGGATAGGTGCACTGGTTGTCGAGATAGGCCTTCGGCGTGGCGAACGGAGCCATGCCGCCGCGAGACATGAACAGCCAACCCATGGCGGTTCTCCTAGACGAGCGCCTGTTGGCGCGGATTGATGGAAAGGCCGGTCTCGCGGACGACGAGCGCGCGGAAGCTGTGCGGCGCGGCAAGGACCGCGATGTCGCAAAAGTGATTTCGATCGCCGAGGTAGTCCTGGCGGCCTTTGCACCGGCGGAACATGACCTCGCGGCCCGGATGGATGCAGGGGATCGAGACCTGGATGTAGATCTCGTCGCCGTGGAGCGTGATCTCGCCCGAGACCGCAGGGCCGGCGAAGTTGCTGCGCAGATCGTACTGATCTGGCTCGAGACCGAGATGGCGCGCCGCCACCCGCAATGCCGAGCGGGCTTCGCGGTGGAAGGCGCGCTTGGCTTCGGGATCGTAACCGATGCCGCGGCGGGCGAGCGCGACCAGCGCGGGCTTCAATTTCAGCTCGTCGATCTTGGCCAGGCACTGCCGGCGCAGCGGCAGGTCTTCGGCAAAGGTTTCGTCGGGCGCGTGGCCCAATGCGATGCGCCCGACGTGACGCGCGAGCAGGATCGTCGCGGGATCGCGCGCTGGGTCGATCCCGGCGTTGCGCGCGTCCTGCATTGCATCGACCACGGCCTGGGTGGCGGTGGCAATGGTTGCGAGCGCGTCGGGCTGCAGGGCACGGCGATAGCGGAAGTCGAGATCGTAGTTCATCGGTGAAATCTCCCTTTGCGCCCCCTGGCGCATCGGGCTCCCACCCCCTCCCCTTCCCGCTCGCGCTGCGAGCGGGCCAAGTGCCTCGGCTTCCCGGACACCGTCAGGCTGCCTCCTTGAGTTCGTCCGGCAGGGTCGAACCGAGCGCCGGATCGAACTGGCGAAGCCACTTGACCGCCTGCTCGGCCTTGGCCGCCGCGTGGAGGATCGCGGTCTTGTCGCCGCGCAGGATCTTCATCCAGTGGTGGATGTAGGAGGCGTGGCTGTCGTGGAGTTCGTTGGGAGGGCCGTATTCGGCGCAGAGGGTGGCCTGGCAGAGCGACGCGACGATTTCTTCGAAGGCATAGGCATCGTCCCCGAAACGCTTGCCGAACTGGCGATTGAGCCGCTTGGCCGACCCTGTGGCGTGGCCAAGCTCGTGGTAGGTCCCATCCATAACGTGTCCTTTCTGTCCTCTTCTGCCAATCAAGCAGGACACATGATCCGAGCCCCCTCTTCTCTGCCGGACAGGGAGGGCCCGAGGGCCCTCCCTGTCCGGTCGCAATCTTGGAGTTGGTATGGCGCAGCTGTTGTTCTCGACGCCTGCATTCCGGCCCGACGGATCATCGGTGGAGAATGTCCCAATGCTGCTCGACGCCCGGATGCGGCTCGTCGAACCGGCCTGCGCATGGCTGATGCACGTTGCTTTGGTGCGCGGCAGGACGAGAAGTCCGCAGACTTGGCGGACCTATGGTGAGGCCCTATACGACTGGTGGCAGACGCTCGAAGCCAATGGCTGGATGTGGAACGAGGTCGGACCGGGCGAACTCTCTGCCTATCGTGACCAGATGCTCCGGCCACGCGGCGGCACCGGGAGGCCGCTGGCGCGCAGCACCATCAACGGGCGGCTCAGGACCATAGGGCGATTCTACCGCTGGAGCGTGGCGACCGGACTGATGAAGCAGGTCCCATTCGTGAGCCAGGAAATCGAGCTATCTCGAAGTCGTCCGCAGGGATACCTAGCGCATATCGATGCAACTGGCGGCCGGACCAAGGCGAACGAGCTGACCATGCGGCATGTGCCGATGTTGCCGCGCCCGCTCGCGCCGGAAGCGATCCGGCGTATCATGGCCGCGATGTCGGTGCGCGACCGGCTGATCGTCGAATGGGCGGTGACCACCGGGATCCGCCGAATGGAAGTGGCGGGCCTGACCGTTCGTCACCTGAAGCGATCGGGCAGCGAACCGATGATCCCGGTGCAGATCGACGAAACCAAGGGTGGGCGTTCGCGGATGATCTATCCCCCAGCCCCGCTGGTCGATCGTACCCGTGCCTATGTCCGGGAAGAGCGAGCCGTCCTGATCCGTCGCACTGCGGTAAATCGAGCTGGCTGCGATCCAGATGCCATGTTCCTGACCTGCCGGGGGCAACCAGTAAAGCCGCGCCGGGTTGGAGCGATGTTCGCGGCCGCTGCCGAAGCTGCCGGGGTGAACGCGACGTTCCACGCGCTACGACACACCTTCGCTGCAGCTATGCTGCGGTTCCTGCAACGCGAAGCCCAGAACAACCCCGAACTCAATCCGCTGCTCACGCTGCAGGTGCTGCTTGGCCATGCCGATCTGGCGACGACGGCGGTCTACCTGCGCGTTGTCGAGACCGACCTGTCGGTGATCGAGGCCTCGGTCGACGACCTCTACGCGGCGCTGCTGTAATGCCGCGCCCGCAGAAGGACTACCGGGTAGCGCCATCGCCTGAGCCGCTGATCGGCAATCCGGGCGCGCTCATCGTCAATGTCGTCGATGTCGACGGCCAGCTCGAATGCGCGTTCGACTTCGCAGTCTTCGCCGCTCGGCCCGCTATGGCAGCGGAATGGGCGCTCGCGTTCCGGCATCACTACGCCGTCAGGCAACCCGCCAACAGGGCAAACGCCTATCGCCACCTGAAGCTATGGTTCGCCTTCCTGGGTGAACATCATGCCGTTGTTGTGGCAACGCGCGACATCGATACC
Source organism: Novosphingobium sp. KA1 (assembly GCF_017309955.1). Lineage (NCBI taxonomy): Bacteria > Pseudomonadati > Pseudomonadota > Alphaproteobacteria > Sphingomonadales > Sphingomonadaceae > Novosphingobium > Novosphingobium sp. KA1. Next base: position 178,308 of record NZ_CP021249.1, read on the forward strand.
GGCGTACTCAATGCCTTCATCGTCTGGCTCGGCACCAGGCACTGGAGCAAGGGTACGCGCTACTCCGTGTGGTCGATCATCAAACAGCACCTGGCCTGGCTCAAGCGCAACCGGCCCGATCTGGTCCATCCCGATCTCGACATCCCGTTCAACCCGTTCCCCCGCAAGAATGCCGAAGCGTGCCAGCGCGACGTACTGAGCCGCGATGAAATGGAACGGGTGCTCGCCGCCGCGCGCAAGGACATCGAGGCAGCCTGGGCCCAGTTCGAGGAGGGGCGCGCTATGCTCGCCCGGGTCAACCGGGCGGCCATTGCCGCCGAGCCCGACCTCGCCAAGCTCGATCTCGACGATATCGGCGTGATGCTCGCGGTGATCGACGACCGGTTCGGCGGCATACCGCCCAAGGTCAACGACATGCTGCGCAAGGGAGCTGGCCTCTGGCGGCTTCACTTCGCGACGATACACCATGGTGGTGTGGGCGGGATCGCCGGACGGCTGTTCGCGCTGCCCGACACGATTGTCGCCTACATGATCGCGATCGGTGCCCAGACCTACGCCAATGCCGAGGCGCTCCGGCTGATGCAGCGCGACTGCCTGAGCGAGCATCTGCTGCTCGAGGGTCGGGTCATGGTCAGCTGGCACAAGGGGCGCGCGGGGCGCGAACAGCGGCGCAGCTTCATGCGAGACAAGAGCTTCTCGGTGCCGGTGCTGATCGAGCAGGTGCTGGCGATGACCGAAAGGCTGGTGCCGCATGCGCCGCAGCGGGACCAGGGAGCGCTGTTCCTCACCGGCATGATCGCAGCCTCGCGCGCAAACGGAGTGATCCCCTGCTATATGGCTTCCAAGCTGACCCGGCGGTTCGTCGAGCGGCACGGCCTTGTCGGCGACGATGGCAAGCCGCTGAAGCTCACTTTGGCGGCGCTGCGCGCGTCGGGCCTGACACTCGCACATGAGCGGCTCGGGCACGATATCCTGAAAACCCAGGCACTCGCCAATCATGCCAATCCCGATACGACCCAGCGCTACGTGGACCGGCCCCGGGTCCGGAAGGCGCAGGCGTTGGCGATCGGACGGTTACAGGCTCGGTTCGTCGAAGTCGTCCGCGGCAATGCCGACAGTCCGCAAAAGTCCGAGCCCGTCCCCGACCTGCGCAATGCAACCGCAGCCGGCTTCATGTGCCGGGATCCCCTTGCGGGCATTGCCCAAGGCCAGCGTAAAGGCGAGCTCTGCACGGCTTGGCTTGGTTGCTTCACCTGTCCCAATGCCGTGATACCTCTTGATGAGGAAGTGCTGGTTCGCCTGCTGGCGACGCAGGCCGCGCTTGCAGATGGGCGTTCTGCCATGGTGCCCGAACGCTGGCGGCTGCTCTATGCACCCAAGCTCGAAATCCTTGAGCGCGAGATTCTACCCCGGTTCCCCTATGCGATGCTTGAAGCTGCCGCACGGAAACCTCTGCCACCACTGCCGCCGGTCGAATGACCCCGCGCCCCCGCCCGATCGCACAGTCGTCCACATGGGAAGAAGCACCACTCTCACCTTGGGGCCGGTTCGGAGACGATGAATGGCTGCTCGATATCCGCACCGCAGGTCGCCGGGCGGATCAGAACCGGTTCAACTGGGCTGTGCCGCCACCGGAAAGCTCAAAGATCAGCGCAGGTGATCATGGTCGCCTGATCCGCGCGACGAAGCACTTCCTCTGGTCTATGCACTACGATCCTCCATCTGGACGCAAGCGGTCGTCACCGGCGTCGATCCATCAGAAAGCGATGGTGCTGCGTTCGATCGTGGAATGGATGGCGAAAGAAGGCCTCGCGCGCTTCGCCGAGATCGACCCTGACGCGATCGAACGGCTCTCCATATGGCTTCGCTGTCGTCCGTCGCGTGCGGGCAAGGGTAATATCGCGACGGCCACGATCACCAACTATCTGCTCGCGATCAAGGATCTCTACCGGCAACGGGGAAAGCTCGACGATGCGCCGCAGGTCAATCCCTTACCGCTGGAAACGACCTATGAGGCTGCCGGCCACACCCGCGCAACAAAGGGCGCGATACCGTTCATCCCCGAGCCGCAAGCGATCGCTATCCTGGCCGAGGCCCTACGGTGGATCGAGGATCATGGCGATACGATCGTGATGGCCGAAACGATTCGCCGCGATGCGCGAGCGCAAGGGTTGCTACGCGGAAAACGCCAGGCATCGGATTACGTCCGGGCTGCGCTGAGGCTCGCTTCGCTGGTCGGCCCGTCGGGCGAAGCGCTTGGCGGCGCCTATGCGGTTCGCCACGCCGCCACCCACCTCGTCGAAGCCTGCTACATCGTGATCGCGGGCTTCGTCGGCATGCGGGTCAGTGAAATCCTGTCGATGAAAGCCGGGGCAATCGAATATCGCCCGATCGGCGAGAGCGGGGTCAATCAGGCCTATGTGGTGGCAAGGCTGTTCAAGACGGTCGACGATCCCGATGGCCGCGTTGAGCGCTGGGTGGCACCGGCGCCAGTCGTGCGCGCAGTCGATCTGCTCGAACGGCTGAGCGCGCCGCTTCGCGAGACCTCGGGCCGCGAGGAGCTGTTCCTGGTGAAGAACACGCAGTTCGGCGAGATCGTGCCGGTAACGCATATGCACATGTCCTTACGCATCAACAACTTCGCACGCCACGTTCATGTGCCCGATCATGACGGCAAACCATGGCCGTTCAGCACCCACCAGTTCCGCAAGACCTTTGCGCGGTTCGTGGCGCGTCGCGACCGCACACAGCTGCTGGGCCTTGCCGAGCACTTCAAGCACGCCTCCGTCGCCATGACTGCGCGGGGATACGTCGGCAGCGACTTCGACCTCCATAGCCTCATTGACCACGAAGCCCGCGCCGAAACCGCAGCCGCCCTCGACCGGTTGCTCGCTGCCAAACGGCTTGGCGGCAAGATGGGCGAACGAATCGTTGCCGGCAACGCCCGCTTCCGGGGCCGCGCGGGCGAACAGGTACGCCGAGACTATGTAGCGTTCATCTTGGAAGAAACGGACCTTCGCATCCATGCCTGCGATTATGGCTGGTGCGTGTTCCAGCAGGAGACATCCCGATGTGGTGGCGAGCTGCAACCGGACGAGGCTGGACGCGCGCCGGCGGTCTGCCTGACATGTGCGAATATGGTGATCGAGGCGAAGCACGCAGGATACTGGCGAGATCGCCGGAGAGGTAATGCTGCGCTGCTGCCCGACGCCAATCCCATGACGGCTGCGGTGCTGAACGAAACGATCGGACAATGCGAGCGGGTGCTCGCGCAAATCGGAGATGACGATGGGCAAGATTGATGCGGATCCACGCAGGCACTCCGCAGCAAGGAGTTATCGGGCGGCGCTGGCACGACTGGCGCGCGGCGAAGGACGGCATCCCGACCACGCCGGACGAGTTGTACGGATCACGCCGGCGTCGGTTGCGCGCGAGGCCGGGCGCAGCCGCAACCCACTCTACGCGACCCACCGCGACATCCTCGATGAAATCGAAGCTGCGGCGCATGCTGACGTGCCAGTCCGCGATCTCGCTGCCAGGCTTGTCGAACTCGAAGGCGAACTGGTCCGGCTGAGGGCCGAGTCCCGACTTCACGGCGAGGAGCGCCGCGAGCTTGCCAGTGAGAACCTGACCTTGCTTTACCGGGCGCGCAGTGCGGAGCAAAGACTGGAGACACACCTGCGGCGGACTGGAGGCGTCCCCGCGCAGGCAGCGGCGCAAACCGGATAGGTCGCTTAGCCTGCGAGGGCTGCTGTCTCCACCGGTGTATCGACCGGGCAGTCGCGATCGACCCGCTCCGAGTAGCGATCTACCAGCTGTTCAGCATGGGGGCGCAGGAGGACCGTGAAGCGCACGAGCTCCTCCACGACATCGACAATCCGGTCATAGTAGCTCGACGGCTTCATCCGGCCTGCCTCGTCGAACTCCTCGTAGGCCTTGGCGACGCTCGACTGGTTGGGGATGGTGAACATCCGCATCCAGCGGCCGAGCACGCGCAGAGTATTGACGGAGTTGAACGATTGCGAACCGGCGCTGACCTGCATAACTGCAAGCGTTCGGCCCTGTGTCGGGCGCAAGCCCTTGTAGGCAAGCGGCAGGTGGTCGATCTGCGTCTTCATGATACCGGTAATCTGGCCGTGGCGTTCCGGGCTGCACCAGACCTGGCCTTCCGACCAGAGCGAGTGTTCGCGAAGCTCTTGCACCGCGGGATGGTCGTCACCTGAGACCTGGTCGGGGAGCGGAAGGTCCGACGGATCGAAGATGCGGGTCTCGCACCCGAAAAACTGGAGCAACCGCGCCGCTTCCTCGACTACCAGACGAGAATAGGACCGCTCGCGCAAGGAGCCATAGAGCAGCAGGATACGCGGCGGCGGATCGAGCTCACCAAGGCCCAGTGCCGGCCGGAGGTGCGCATAGGTGGGCTTGAGGGCCGGCAACCGGTCAGGCTCGGCGAGTGTCCGCAGCCGCGCGTATGGCGCGCCGGTCATGCGACGCGGTTCCCTTCGCCATCGACAACCGGTTCGCCGTCTTCCTTGGCAAATGCGGCCTGCTGGCGCTGCGGCAGGAGATCGAGCACCTCTTCGGACGGGCGGCAAAGCTTCACGCCGAGAGGCGAAACCACGAGCGGGCGGTTGATCAGGATTGGATGAGCCATCATCGCGTCGATCAGGGTGGCATCGCTCAGCGTCTCGTCGGCGAGGCCAAGATCGCCATAGGGCGTTCCCTTCTCGCGCAGAAGTGCACGCGGCGTCATGCCCGCACGGTGGATCAGGCTCTCGAGCAGTGCGCGTGATGGCGGGGTCTTCAGATACTCGATGACATGCGGTTCGAGACCGGCATTGCGGATCATGGCCAAGGCGTTGCGGGAGGTTCCGCACTCGGGGTTGTGGTAGATGACAATATCAGACGTCACGCAGGGCATCCTCACGCAGATCGGCTTCGGGGAAGAGCAAGTGGGCCACGCCGAGCGCGACGAGCGCGCCGACCAGCTGGCAGGCGATAAAAGCAGGTGTGTCCGAAAGGGCGATCCCGGCAAAGGTATTGGTCAACGCCCGGGCGAGCGTTATCGCGGGGTTGGCGAAGCTCGTCGATGACGTGAACCAGTAGGCCGCAGTTATGTAGAGTGCGACCGATGCGGGCACCGCCTGCGGGCGGTGACGCAGGGTACCGAGAATGGTCAGGGCCAGTCCGAAGGTTGCAACCAGCTCGCCGACCCATTGCCCCACTCCGGTGCGGGCCTTCGTTGAGATCTGGATCAGATCGATCCCGAACATGATGTGCGCCGCCCAGACTCCGAGGATCCCGCCCGCGAGCTGCGCCGCGACATGCCCTAGCGACTGACGCGTATCGAGCACGCGTAGCAGTCGGAAAACCAGCGTCACCGCCGGGTTGAAGTGCGCGCCAGAAATCGGGCCGAGCATGGTGATAAGCACATAGAGCATGGCGCCGGTCGCGGCTGTGTTGCCAACGAGGGCAAGCGCGACGTTACCGCCAGCGAGGTTCTCAGCCATGATCCCAGAGCCGACGACGGTCGCGAAGAGCATGAAACTGCCAACGGCCTCGGCCGCGATCGCGCGCTTCAAGCCGCGCCCTCCATGCGACCAAACTCGGCAAGGTGATCGGCGAGCTCGCGGGGATCGAGCTTCTCGAACGGAAGCGCCAGAAACGCCGCGACCCTTGCGGTCAGTGCCAGCCATGTTGCCTCGAACGCGGCGTCGACCTCGGCTTCGCTGCCTTCGGCGTCGGCAGGGTCGGGAAGCCCCCAGTGCGCTCTGATCGGCGTTCCTGGAAAAACCGGGCAGGCCTCGCCTGCGGCATTGCCGCAGACGGTGATCGCAATATCGATCGGCGGCGCGTCGGGACCGGTGAACTCGTGCCAGCTCTTTGAGCGGAAGGAGTTCGTATCGATCCCGCGCCGTCCGAGCAGGCGCAGCGCGCCAGGATGCGGCACGCCCTTGGGCCTACTGCCAGCGCTGTACGCCTTGACCCGACCTGCGCCCAACTGATTGAAGATTGCCTCGCCCAGAATCGAGCGGGCTGAGTTGCCCGTGCAAAGTGCCAGAATGTTCATGATCCCCCCGATGGCTTGCGTCGGCTCAAGCCGCGCCGCGCGCTGCCTGTTGATCAACTCCGCACGACAGGTCAGGCATGCAGGGCACGCCGCCGCAGCAATTATCGGTCAGGTAGCCCATCAAACCGTTCATCGCGGCAAAGTCCGCACAGTAGATTATCGAGCGACTCTGGCGGCGTTGAGTGACGAGGCCCGCGTTGGCCAGTGCCGCCAGGTGAAAGCTCATCGACGACGATACCACCCCGAGCCGCTCGGCGATCTCCCCAGCGGGGAGTCCCTGTTCGCCCGCCTGAACCAGCAGCCGGAAAGCGCCCAGGCGGTGCTCCTGCGCAAGCGCGCCGAGCGCTCGTATAACGGCCGATGACTCCACGCCGGCATCTCCATTGTTCGATACCTATCGAAATATGGAGATGCCGTTGCGCAGTCAAGCCTGTTCGATCATGCTGCTTGGCAGAGCGCGCTATCTGGCTGCTGGGCATGCATCCAGTCCGCTGCAGCTTGCGCCTTGCTCGCGAGCGTGAAAATCGCGCGGGCATCGGCCTTCAACACCTTCAGCCACGAGGCAATATAGGCGGCGTGATCCGGTCGGGGATGGTGCGCGATACCAAGGTCAGCCATGATGAGTGCGGCGCCAAGGTCCGCGATGGCCTCCTCCGCCGCATAACGGTCCGAACCGAAACGGCCCGAAAGATCGCGGTCGCAACGATGCGAAGCTCCCGTGGCGTGCAGACCTTCATGGTAGAGCGTACCGTAATATCCGGCCGGGTCCTTGAAATGGGCGAACTCGGGCATCTGCACCCGATCTTCCGAAGGCACGTAGTAAGCCTCGTTGCCACCGTGCCGGGTCTCAATGCCAAGGTTGCACCAGAAGGCATCGGCGTTGTGCACACGCGCATCGTCCGAGAGGAGGTCGATCATGGGTGCGACGTAACCGTCGACCTGAGCCTCATTGAATACGCTGTAGCCGCGTGCAAACATGCGGGTGCGGCCGCGGCCTTCCTCTGCTTCGTCGTCGCCATCCGCATCCTCGCCACGCTGGTTGATCTTCCAGAAGACAATGGTCGTGGACTGTTCACCTTTGCGAACCTGGGCACCAAGCGCCTGCCACTGGCGATAGCTCGCCCACCGCCCGGAGGCGTAGCCTGCCGCCTGCGCCGCGATCCATAGGCTCAGGATGTTGGATCCTCGATAGGCCTTGCCGGTGCCAGCGTTGACGGGCCGTGAGGTGGCCGATCCATCGTGATGCCAGGGCATGGTCCACGAGCCCGCTCCTGCCTCGATCGCTGCCACGATCTCATTGGTGACGCGGGTGTAGATATCGGTGCGTTCGGTGCTGCGCATGATCAGGACTCCTGTCCTGAAATCGCAAGGCAAACCCTGCGATGGTGCGGCAAAAGCAGCGCCGCGAAGCCCTCAACCGCCTTGGCAACGAGGACACTTGCAATGTTACATACCTCGTGGCACCGGGTCGAGAAATACGCCTCGATCGAATGGAACGCGTTTGGCGACGGCAAGGTGACTGTGTCGGTGCTCGGCGTGTAATGCGCACTGTCGCCGCCGTGGACGACGCGGATCGGGATCGCATCGAGGAAGGCCTGAACCTCGGCAGAGAGTTCGCCGATCGACTTGGGGTCCAGCGGCTCGGGGTAGTAGTGCGCCGGCAGCCCCTCGATCTGCGAGGCGTTAAAGACGTGGTTCCACTTCATGAACCGGATCGTCTTTTCGCTCTTTTCACCGGTCTCGCGATCGGTGTCGGTCTTGCGCGCCGAGCTGTAGAACACGCTGAACGAGCCGCTCTCGCCCTTGCGGACATGGGCGCCGAGTTCGAGCGCCTGACGGAAGGTCATCCAGTAGGGGCTGGCGTAGCCCCGGCTCTCGGCGACCGCCCAGAGGAAGAAGGTGTTGATCCCCGAATAGGGGACCCCGTTGTGGCGCAGCGGCCGCGTGCTGGTCGCGGTCCAGGGCTTGAGCCACGGGGCCGTGCCGGCGGCGATCTTCTCGAGGATCAGGTCGGTGATGACCTGCGCGACGTCGGGCTTGGGGTGACGGGTCACTGGACGGGGCCCTCCTGGGCAGGATCGAGCGAGAGGTCGGAGGCGGCGTTCGACCAGGAGAGGCGCAGCGTGCGCCCGTGCGGGATGCGCCAGGCGACCCGGTCGGCGAAGGCCATGCGGATGCCGGCAAGGATCGCGGCGTCCTCGCCTTCGAGGATGGCATGGGCGCGCACCGCCGCATCGTGTCGGAAGCGGGTCTCCTGGGTGTCGTAGCTGTCGGCATCTGAATCGTCGGAAGGGCTGAACACCGCATCGATGATGAGGTCGGTGAGATCGTCGGGCCCCAGCGCGGTGGTCCGGGTCAGCGCAATGTGCGCGCAGTCGGGATCACCCCAGGAATCGGCATCTTCCAGAATCGCAAAGTCGGTCTCGAGATCGAGCCGCCGGTCGTGCTGATCGGTGAGTTCGATCGTGATCGCGTCGGGGCGGACGGTAACGGCACCCTCTTCATCGGTCGGCTTGCCGCCATCGAAGGTGAAGCGCTCGCCGGTACGGACGAAAGCCGGGAGGGCATCGTACCAGGGATAGCCGATGAAGTTGGTGATCGGCTCGTGGAAGGCGCGCGGGTCGGGGCCGCCGAGGCGGTGCATCTCGCCCCCGTTCGAGCGCCGCAGGGCACGGCCGAAGGTGACGGCATCGAAGGAGTCCGTGTCGTCATAGATCGCCGCGCCCGGCTCGAGGTCGGCAAAGCGCGGCACCTCGCGGTAGCTGTCGCGGGCGAGCGTCGGGTACCACAGCGGCAACTGCCGCGCCGCCTGCGGGAAATTGTCGTAATACAGGCTCGCCTCGAGCCAGTCCTCGAAGCTCAGGCGGTGGAACGGTTCCTCGCGGATGACCGAAAAGATCGCCTCGCGGCAGAGTGCCACGAGCCGGTCGAGCGCGGCGTTGCGGTAGATTTCCTTGCGGGCGGGCAGGACCAGGACGAGATCGGGCGCGTCGATCACGTCGACCTGCACGGACCACTGGGTGTGATGGACTTCCTTCACGACCGGGAAAGCGTGTTTGAGGGTGACCCCGTGGAAATTGAGCGTCGCCACGTGCGGCGAGTGCCGGTCGCGGAACACGCCGATCCGGAACCCCTCCCGCTCGATGACCTTGTGCGCGTCGGCGAGGAAATCGGCGCTGGCGAGGTCCTTGCCGTTGTAACTGACGGCAAGCGGCAGAAACCGGGCCGCCGCCTCGACGCAGCGTTCGAGCTTACCGTCAGGCTGCGGATCGAACCGGAAGGCGATTGCCGTGCCGCGCGGCCCGTCGAAGGGCAGCACATCGATGTCGGCCTCGCCGGTCCAGGCATCGCCTGTGATTGCCAGCGAGAACGCACCACCCGCGCTTTGCGAACTGACCACGGTGTCGAGGCCAGCAAGGCTGAAGAAGCCCATGCCCGCCGGGTCCTCGCGGGTTCGACACTCCTCGGACCAGTCGGACTGGCCGAGTGAGAGGAGGTCGACCGGGTCGGCGATCCCGGCGCCGTCATCGCTCACCGTGATGAGGCAGGCATCTGCCATGTGCTCGGCGGTGACGGTGATGCAGGTCGCGCCCGCGCGGCGGGCATTCTGGAAGAGTTCGTTGAAGATGTCGTCGAGGGTCCCGTTGAAAATGCGGGTGACCTTCGAGATCGCGTGCGGTGAGACCCGGGCGCGCAGCTTGGTGATCATGGTCATGGGTTCATGTCCTGGATGGACCGGCACGCTGCCGCAGGTCGCTAGAGAGGTACGGGCAGCGTGCCGGCAGGGCTGTATCAGGCGTCGACGGTCTCGCCGGCTTCGGCGTCCTGCTCGTCGGCAGGTTCGACTTCGCCGGCATCGCTCTCGGGATCGTGCTCTACCGGGCCTTCTTCATCAGGCTCACTCGCAGCCAGCACCCGGAAGCGCATGGCCTCGGGCACCCAGGCGAGTGCAGCCTGCTTGACCTCGGGTGCGACGATGGTCTCGCCGGCGAACAGCTTTTCGCAGGAGGCCGAGAGATCGCCCTTCTTCGAGCCCATGAAGCTCGCCGCCATGGTCGGTCCGCCGACTTCGCTGACGTGGGCGAGCAGCGCCTGCTTGCTGACCCGGTCGAAGTAGTTGGCCGAGGTCGGCCGCCAGTGGCTGGCGACGTTGATCCCCATCAGCGCGGCGAGATGGTCGTGGAGGTCGATCGGCTCAGGGCCGGACTGCCCTGCCTTCCTGTCGATCCCCATGCTGGCCTCGAGCGTCTTTGCCATGCACCAGGCGAGCCAGTTCGCCTTGGCATCGTCGTCGAGCGCGCTGAACGCGGAGAACCGGTCGACCGTGCGGCGGTGCTCGGTCCACGACAGGTCGAGCGTCTCGCGGATATCGGCCATCAGCGTGTGCGCCGGGCTTTCAGGGTAGTTGGCTAGGTAGAGCGAGGGCGACGGGGCGCGGAGCGTCGTGCCCAAGGCCTGCGCACTGTAGAGCGCGCGAGAGTCGGCAATGGCGAAGATCAGGTAATCGAGCGCGATCGCCGGGTTCGAAGCGAGGTTGATCGCGAGAATGTCGCGGCGCTGGACGGCGAGTTCCTCGACCAGCTTTTGCGACAGAGGCTTGGGTGCGGCAGAAGCACTACCGCCCTCCCCTGCTGCCCCGCTGGCGCCGTCTCCCGCTTCGGACCCACGCGCCTTACGGCGTTCGAGCGGCTTGTCGCTGTAGAGGCCGCTCGCAACCACAGGCTGGCCGTCAGCGCCAATGATCACGAAGCAGCCAACATTGGCCTTCATCTCCTCGGGGATCACCGGGGGTTTGTCGTGGAGCGCATCGTAGGCGCTGCTTGCGGCATCCCATCGTGCCTGGAAGTCCGCGGCGGCAGCCTCGTCGTCCTCGTCCAGGGTCTCGCTTTCGGCTTCGAGCACCGAGATCGTCTCGAGCAGCTTGTCGGCCTCGACCTGCTCCTCCTCGGTGAGCGGCGGGGGTTCGAGATGGATCTGGTGGAGGTCTTCGGTTGCGTTGTAGGTGACGCGGGTCTCGAGGATCGGGCGCACCCAGGCATAGCCGGAGGTTTCGGCAATTTCGGCCGCGAAAGCCTGGAGCTTCTCGCCGGCGATGCGCTGGGCGATCTCCGCATCGATCCACGTCTCGCCGCCGTCCTCGGTGAAAAGGTCGCGCTCAATCTTGCCGCCGGCGGCGAGGTAGTCGGCCTCGCTGGCAAGCTTGGCCATCGGCGAGGACGAACGGATCGCGCTGTGCGTCACCATGCGGCGGATCGAGTCCGGATTGTTGCCCTGCCAGGAGTTCGACAGCTCGTTCCAGACCATCATCTGGCGGTCGTGGTTGGGCGTCGTCGCATAAGCCTTGGCGACGTCGAGGGTGATCTTGCCCTCTTCGAGCGCGGCGAAGATCGGATCGGCGAGGTCGGCAAGCCGCAGGCGGCCTTCGATGAACCGGCGGGTGCGGCCGAACCGCTTGGCGATCGCGTCGAGGTCGCTGCCCTCATTGACGAAGTGCTTGTAGGCCCGGATCTCGTCGGTCGGCGTCATGTCGAGCCGGATGACGTTCTCGATCAGCGAGAGTTCGGACTGCTCAGCGGCATCGATGTCGAGGACGCGGCAGGCGACGGGGTGGTCCTTGGGAAGCTTGCCCGCCGTCAGAAGAAAGTTGAGGGCGCGCAGGCGCCGGCCGCCCGCGGTCACATCGAACATGCCGCGCTTCTTGGCGGGCACGACGATCAGGTTCTGGAGGAGGCCCTTGGCCTCGATATTGGCGGCCAGTTCCTCGATGAAGAGGTTGCTGTCGTTCTTGCGGACGTTGGCTTCGGACAGGCGTAGCTTGCCGAGCGGGATCAACTCGATGTCGTTCATGGGAGTGCTCCTGAAGGCCGGATTTGGCCGAGCCCTTCGGCTCACCCCTTCCAGCCCCCCTCCCCTCACGGTTTCAGGATTGCCCGAATTCCCGGGCGCAACCGCGCGTCCCAGGGCGGGCCGCTTGGTGCCATGAGGCATAAATGATCGATTTATGCCTCATGGATCGGACCTGCATCGGAACCTGAGGCGCACAACTTGGTTGCGTTTATTTCGAATATGCGCTTCGGGATATCGCCATCAGCGGAGAGAAACGATGACACTGCCAGCCAATGCCTTGCCCTTCGGCAACAGGCCGCCCTCTGCCGATGATCGGCAGATCGCCAACCAGCTACGGCGTATCCTTGCCTCGCAGAAGCCCGGCGAAGCCAAACTGCACTTGACCGATCCCAAGACCAGGAAGCCGGTAGAAATCTCGCTGACACCGGCGATGTCGGACCTGTTCCTCAAGTTGCTGCGTCACATCGGGAGCGGAGATGCCGTCACGCTCGTGCCGATCCAGCAGATGTTGACGACGCAGCAGGCAGCAGATCTGCTCAACATGTCCCGTCCCTATCTCATCAGGCTTATCGAGAAGGGCGATGTCGCGCACAGCATGGTGGGCCGGCACCGTCGCCTCAAGGCTGAAGACGTGTTCGCGTACAAGGCGGAGCGCGACAAGATTCGTTCGAAAGCGATGGACGACCTGATTGCGGATGGCGCGGGTCGGTATTGATCTGACGCGAGCGGAACAATCAGACCTGTCGGATGGGTCCGGAGTACCGGCAGACTGTTTCGTCTGATGTGAGCAAGGTGATGCCCTCGACGATCGACTGAGCGATCAGCATTCTATCGAATGGGTCCTTGTGAATCGGAGGCAACTGGGAAATTGCAACGGCGTGTTCGCTTGAAATGGCGAGCTCGACGTATCCGTTGTCGATCAACGCCCGGCGCAATACGCGTGCGTCGACTGCGAAGTCTTCCCGCCCGAGCCCGTTCTTGATCGCGATTTCCCAAAGGCTGGCAGCGCTGAAGACCAGTTCGTTGCCCTCATCGTTGATCAGTTTCCGGGCGGCAGGCGTCAATCGTTCCGGAAAGCCCGCTGCCCAGAGGAGGACATGTGTATCAAGGAGAAATTTCATCGCTCAGGCTTCGAACAGCGCTTCAATTTCACCCTCGCCCATACGGTCGAAATCTTCCGGCACGCGCATTTCCCCTTTGAGGAAACCCAGGCGCTTGATCTTGGACGGTGCAGCAGTGTCGATTGGCACCATTTTCGCAATCGGCTTGCCCGACCGGGCGATCACGACCGCATTCCCGCGCAGCACGCGCTCGAGCAAGCGCGACAAATGCGTCTTTGCTTCATGAATGTTGACCGTGTCCATTTCCAGTTACCTTAGCTAAGTTCTATAAACTAAGTCTACCACATCCGTTCGCGTCTGCAAGCTCCTCGCAAGGTGCCTGTCCAATCAGGCTTGCAAGGATTTGGTCGGCCTTGTCCGTCGGCACGAACACCCGCGTCTTGTAGGCAATGATTTCCGTGAAGCAGCCCTTGGCCTTGAGCTCGGGGATGCGCGCGGCTTCGGCATCGACGATCTCGATCCTTCGGGAACCGTTCACGCGTGATGTGCGGATCGTGAAATTGAGCGGATGAGGCGCCTTCCAGGTGCCCCCGCCAAGGATGGCAGCCGCAATCTTGGCAGGATCAGTCTGCGCCTTGCGGGCCACCCCGAGCTTTTCGAGGGTCGCATCGACGTAGAGGTCGTGGACATGGCGGCCGAGCCAGGAAGCACCTGACTTGTCGACGATGCGGTTGACCGTGAGGTCTTCCTTGGGAAGCGCGCCCCAGATCGGCAGGAGCAGCCCGGTCGCGAGACAGACCGTCTCAGTGACGAGCTGGCTTTCGTCGGCGGCGTATTCCTCTTCCCACAGCGCGCTGAACCTGGCCTTGGTCACGGGCTCCCAGGCGGACTCATCGAGCCGGTCAGCGCGCAGGTACTCGCTGCGCAGCGGCCGCACGAGCTCGTAGCGGCGGATCATGTGGCCCTCCTCGTCCATGTGCGAGGGCGCCGCGATGCCAAGCGCGACCTTGCCCGACTTGTCATTGCGCAGGAACAGCGGCTGTTCCTCATAGGATGCCAGCTTGAGCACGCGTTCGAGCGAGAGAACCTTGCGCCGCTGCGTCAGTGACAGCTCAAGCAGGTGCGAGGTCGCGCCCGTCACAGAGTCGGTCCGGATCACAGTGTCGGACAGCACCTCGCAGGCCTCGACCGCCACGGTCTCGACCCCGATATCGAAGGTGCCCGCTTCCTTCGCCGCCGAGACGCGGGTTTCGACAAGGGTGAGGAACTCGTCGAAGATCGCGTTCTGGACGGCGATCTTCATGGCAAGGATGCGGTTGAGCCAGCGCTGGATCGGCGGCAGATCCTCGCGCAGCACCCCGTCCTGGTCGGTGAGTTCGAGCCCGCTCATCCGCTGGAACTCCGACAAGGTCGTGCTCTTGAGCTTGGCCATAGCGAGGAGGCCATACCAGTCGTGGAGCGCGTGCTTGGCGTAGATGCTCTCGAGGTTGTCGCTGGCATCGAACATCCCCTGCCCGCCGGTCTGGCGCTGGCCGCGGGTGAGCGCGCCCAAGGCGTCGAGGCGCCGCGCGATCGTGCTGGTGAAACGGGCCTCGCCCTTGCAGTCGGTGGTGACCGGGCGGAACAGCGGCGGGCAAGCCTGATGGGTGCGGTGGGTGCGCCCAAGTCCCTGGATCGCCCGATCAGCACGCCATCCGGGCTCGAGCAGGAAGTGGACCCGGCGCTGCTGGTTTTTCGCATCGAGGCTCGCGTGATAGCTTCGGCCCGTACCGCCTGCATCGGAGAACACGAGGATGCGCTTGGCCCCGGTCATGAACGCGGTGGTCTCGGCAAGGTTGGTCCGGGGTGAGCGGCTTTCGAGGCGCTGCTGCCCTGAGCCGTCACGGACCAGGCGTTTGCTGCGACCGGTCACCTCGGCGACGGCCGTTACCCCGTAGTGCTCGAGCAGCGCATCGAGCGCGGTCGGGATCGGCGGCATGGCGCAGATATGCTCGATCAGGTCGGCGCGCGCGGCCTCGGCCTGCGGGTTGTGGACCGGATTGCCCGCCTCGTCCCACATCGGCCGCGAGCGCACGTCGCCAAGTTCGTCCGTGTATTCCTCCATTTGCCGGGTCGGGAAGGCGCGGGTCAGATAGTCGACGACGTATTCTTTGCAGTCCGCGATTATGTCGAGTCCGGCAGCCGGAGGCTCGGATTTGCGTCGGTTCGTCATGATTTTGCTCCAGATAATATGAGCGTTGGGGGAATGTCCGGGGACGGGCTAGGCCCGCCTCCGAACGTCGGTAAGCATGGTGATCAGGGCATCGGATGGCGGCTTGAAGCGCCCGGGTTTGATGGCGGGCGCGCCGTGAGCCGCGAGGATTTGCAACTTCTCGTCGGGATCGGCGCGTAAATAGGCCTCGGTGCTCTGGATGCTGGCGTGGCCGAGCCATAACGCGACCTTGCGGATGTCCCCGGTCGCTGCGAGCGTGTGCATCGCACAGGAATGGCGCAACACGTGCGGCGTGACGCGCTTGCCAAGGATCGACGGCTGCTTCTCTGCCGCGGTCTTGACGTGCTCGGCCAAACGGAACGCAAACCCGTCGCGGGTCATCGGCTGCCCGTTGGCATTGAGGAATATCTCGGCGACCTCGGCGTCGGGGCGGATCGCAAGCCATGCGCGCAACGCGAACTGGGTCTCCTTCCAGAGCGGTAGGACCCGTTCACGCCGACCCTTGCCCATGATGTGCACGGTGGACAGGGAGCGGTCGGGAAAATCGCGCAGCTGCAGCGTTACGAGTTCCGACACTCGGAGCCCGCCAGCATAGGCCAGATGCAGCATTGCGCGATCGCGGGTGCCAAGGCGTGTCCTGGGATCGGGGGCATCCAGCAATGCCTTGATCTCTGCCCGGTCGAGATAATCGATGAGCGCCTTGTCAGTCTTCTTGCTTGGGATCGATCGAACCCGAAGCGCCTGGTCAAGACAAACCGGAACTCGATACTCGATGTACCGGAAGAAGGACCTGATCGCCGCCAACCTGCCATTGCGGGTGCGCACGGAGCTGCCGCGCTGGGCTTCGATATGGTCGAGAAATGCCAGGATTAGATCGATGCCGAGATCCTCGACCTCCAGATCGGTCGGTCGGCGCTTCAGCCGATCGGCAGCAAACCGGACTAGCAATACGAAGCAGTTGGCATAGGTCTTCACCGTGTGCGGGCTGACGGCGCGTTCCCGCGGCAGATGTTCGCGGAGGTATGCCGTGAGATGGGGAGCGAGCGCCGTCATGCCACTTCTCCCAGAAAGAGGTGTTCGCTCGCGGTAGCGATGTCGCGCAGCAGCACCGGGGTGGCTTCGAGATACCAATAGGTGTTGGCGATCGAGGCGTGCCCCAGATAGGCGCTGAGTCCGGCCATGTGATGCGCAACGGCCTCCCTGTCCGGCGAACACGACTCCAGCGAGCGCACGGCGAAAGTGTGCCGCAAATCGTGTAGCCGCATTCCGGTCGTACCGGTTGGTCCACGATAGCCGAGCTGTCGCGCCAGTCTGACGAACACGATATGAGCACGCACCTTGTGGGGTGCTCTTCCCCGGATCGTCACGAACAGGTCGCTGCCAGTGGCGCCGAGCCTTGCCCGGGTAGCGAGATAGGCTTCGAGCGCCTGACGGGTCGATGGCTGCAACGCTATCAGGCGCTGCTTGCCGAACTTGCCGTTGCGAATGATCAGGCCGTCTCCGCCCAGATCGTCGCATTGTAGCGCCAAGGCTTCGGAAATCCTGAGGCCCGTCGCAGCCAGCAGTCCAAACAGGCAATGGTAGGTATGAGGGCTGATCATGCCCATGGGCGGCAGGTCCAGTGCTGCTGCCATGATCGCCCGAACCTGTTCCGGTTCGATGATGGTCGGCGTGGGGCGCGGACGCTTGCCCCGACCGAAAACGCCTGCAGGTGGGACCTGGTGTCCTGAATCTTCGGTGTGGGCGAATAGGCTGAAGTTGCGAACCGTGTCGAACCGCCTTTGGGCCACGTTCTGCGAGCTCGATGTGTGGCACCAGTCGTATATCCGTTGGACCTTGGTCCGTCGGTCACCGAATCCTTCGGCGTATGCTGCGTAGAGTCTGAGCATCCGGTCCTGTTCGCGGAACTTCCGGCCCAGGCTGCGATGCAGCGCGACGTATCTGGAAATATGCGTGTTCAGCATGACAGATCTCCTGGCCAGGGCTGTGCGATCTTCATGAGCATCGGCAAATCGACCTTGGCGTAGATGGCAGTGGTCTCGGGCGAGCTGTGACGCAGGATGGTCCCGACGGACTCCAGGCCTGCGCCCGCGCGCAGCATGTTGGTGGCAAGCGAATGCCGGAATATGTGTGATCCGGTCGGCAGACCTTCGATCCCGCTTCGCTCCAATGTGCGTGCAACGATGCCGGCAATCTCAGCCGACGAGCTCAACGACCGAAACGGGGCATGCGCGCGCAGGAACAGGTGTCTGTCGATCGCCTTTGGACGAGCCGTCGACAGGTAGGCCAAGATCGCGTCGCCGACATCCTGGGGCAGTGGCAACCGCTCCGATCGTCGTGACTTGCCCTTGACTATCAAATGGCCGGAACGCCAATCGATGTCGTCGAGGCGCATATCCCGAATATCACTTGCCCGCAGGCCGAGCCTGGCAAGCAAGAGAATGATGGCCTTATCCCGGATCTGCACTGGCCGGTCAGTCGGACAGGCCGAAATGATCCTCTCGATCGTTGCCGGGTCAACATAGCGCGGCAATGTTGAAAGGCGGTATCGCTGCACAGAGGGTATCGCGTGCAGCAGTGCGGGACGGCATTGGCCTTGACCAATGAGAAAGCGAAGAAAGCTCCGCATGATCGTAACGAGCAGCGATACCGATCCCGGCGTCTCCTTGCTTCTTCGCGCGAATGCGCTTCGTAGACCGGCGGCATCCCACAGCACGGGTGCGCCAAGCATGGCTATCAACCGGTCGACCTCCGGCCGATACCGACGGATAGTCGCGTCGGTTGCGCCGCGATGCTGCTTGAGCCAACCGAGATAGGCCGCGACATCCGGATGTACTTCCAGCTTCGCTTCGACTGGCGCGATAGCACCGCGATCACGAAGAAACGCGACGAAGTGCCGAATGAAACGACGACGCCTCTTCATACCTGAAGAGGCCAACTTGCCGCGTTTGCGAAACGCCGGGCAGCGACAGTCGTGACCCGCGTATTGCTCGATCACCCCCTCATCGACTTCGGTCCAAGGTCGTCGCGACACGCGAAGCCAGATGGCGAAGTGCTCGGCCTCTGATCGATATGCTCCCGATAGCGCCTCAACGAGCTGGAGAGCATCGATCTGGTGCGAGTAGGCTGCCAGATGCCCACCGAGATCATCGATCCCATCGGCGACCACGATGTAGCCCTGATCTTCGAGAAACCGAATAAAGCGCCTGACACGCGCCGCAAGATCGGCCTTGTAGGCCGGCTCTTGCGCTGAATATCCCGGGCACCGGCATCGATGCTTCTCAAACCGGTGCGCGACGTGGTCGTCGAGCGTCTCGAGCGCAATCCCACGTAGTCCCAGCCAACTGAGAAAGTGGCGGACCGCTGCGCTGTACAGGACCGCACAAGCCGCCCCTTCGTCAACCGACAGAGAGGAGAGGAATGCGGTGAATAGGGCGTCGGGACTGGGCGGATCTTCAATCCTGCGCGGCGCGGGCCGAAACGACGCAAATGATCTTGTTGGCATGGTGGTTCCTTCGACGTGTTGAGGTCGAAGAACCCGTAATTATCTGGAGTGAAATCATGACGAACCGACGCAAATCCGAGCCTCCGGCTGCCGGACTCGACATAATCGCGGACTGCAAAGAATACGTCTAATCTGGATCTCAACATTATACATACTCCTTACAGTCATAGGCTATGTCGAGGGCCTCACGCTCAGCCGGCTCCAGTTCATCGAGCCGCCGGTTGAGGATGGATTCCGCCGTGCTCACCAGTTGGACGACCACGCTATCCCCTTCGCCCAAATGCTCGTCGATCGCGGGGTAGATCGAGGGCAGTTTCAGCGAGAGCAGGACTTGCGCAAAGAAGCGCTGCTTGGTTCCCTCGAACCGACTGCGGGCCGCCGCCTTGGCGCCGCTGTTGAGCGTCCGGTTCTCAAGCCCGTCGACGATGCCGGTGAGTTCAAGCGCGGCTTCGAGGTTCTGGTGAATGATCGTCCAGGCCTCGCAATAGGTGTCGTAGACCGTGATCTGCTCAACCGTCAGGTCATGGCGCAGGATGTCGTATTCGATGCCAGCAAAGCTGAGCGCCCGGGCGAGGTAGAGCCCTGAAGCCTTGAGGTCGCGGGCCACCAATTCCATCGCGGCAATGCCGCCGTCGCGGATCTCGCTGATGAACTGCTCGCGGTTTGCAAACGCCGTGCCCGGCCCCCACAGGCCAAGCCGGACAGCATAGGCGAGGTTGTTGACGTCCGAAGCACCGGTGGCCGATGCATAGAGCACCCGGGCGCGGGGCAGCGTGTTCTGGAGCAGCACGCCGGCGATGCCCTGGAGCGAGCCCTGCTTCTGGCCCCCTGACTTCTGACCAAATCCCCCTTCCCCGCCCGCAACGCCGCCCATTTCGTGGGCCTCGTCGAAGACGATCACGCCTTCGAACTCCTCACCGGCCCAGCGGACGATCTGGTCGAGCCTGGTGTCCTCGACGCGTGAGCTGCGCAGCGTGCCATAGGGAACAAACAGGATGCCTTCGGGCGCGGTGATCTCCTCACCGATCTTCCAGCGGGCAAGGTCGAGAATATCTGACGGCAAGCCGCCGATCGCGGTCCAGTCTCGCTGCGCGTCTTCGAGCAGCGGCGCATTCTTCGAGATCCAGATGTGTCGGCGATTGCCCTTCAGCCACTGGTCGAGAATGCAGGCCGCCGCCTGCCTCCCCTTCCCAGCCCCGGTGCCGTCGCCGAGGAAGAACCCGGTGCGGTAGAGCTTGCCGTCAGGATTCTCCTTGAGCGCCACTTCGCCGGCGGGATGGCTGAACCGGCCGTGAAGATCGCGCGACCAAGCTTCGCCCGCATAGATCACGGTTTCGAGCTGGGCGGCGGATAGCAACCGCGCGGTCACTGTGCGTTCGGGCAGGGAGGGCACGTAGCCGGGTTTGGGCGCCGCGATCGAGGCCATGGCGGCGGATTCGACGAGGTGGGTCGGATGTTCGCCAGCTTCCGCGATCACGACACGCGAGGGCCGGTAGTCGGCATAGACCCCGCGCTGCTCGCCCATCGCGGCGGGTTCGGCCAGCACGTCATAGGCGACCGGGCGGACGTCGTTGGTCTGGGGGGCGCGCACGACCACGGGCCGGGCTGGACCGGTCTTCACCGAGCGGAACAGGCTGAGCTTTGGTCGGGGCGCTACCGCCTGCGTCGGGTCACGCAACGGCGCCCGAAGCGGCACCGTAGGCAGCGCGGCGAAGAGTTCGCCGACCGAACCGCGATTGATGGTCGATACGCCGATCTCGCCTGGCACCTTGTCGATCACCAGCACGCGAACGGCGATCCCGGTGCCGTGCTTGACGTAGCCTCCCTTGTCCAGACGGAGCGACAGCACGACCCGCGCGCCTTCAAGGGTGCACCGGAAGGTTTCCTCATACCTTGCTGAGGGTGAGAACCAGTCCGGCATGATCGCAACGATCCGGCCACCGGGCAGCAGATGGTCGAGGGCGGCCCGCAGGTGCCTGGCGGCGGTGTTTTGATCCTCACCGCGTGATTGCGACACCGAGAACGGCGGGTTCATAACAGCGACGCTTGGACGTTCAGTCCCGGAGAGAACCGCGCTGAGTTTCGCGCCATCGTGGCGATAGACCTTCGTGCCCGGAAACACGGCCTCGAGCAGGTCGGCACGGGATGGTTCGAGTTCGTTGAGAATGAGGCCCTTGACCGCGCCCTTGGCAAGCGAAGCGATGATACCGGTGCCCGCGCTCGGCTCCAGCAACACGTCGTCGCCGGAAAGCCCCGCCAGATGAACAACGAGCCTGGCCAGCACCGGCGGCGTCGAGAACTGCTGGAAATGGATCTGGTCCTCGCTGCGTACCGTGTGGGTCGGCAGTTCGCGCGCCAGCGCCTCCAGCGTGCTGATCGCCGCGCCGACGTCCATGCGGCTGACAAGCTCGGGAATGGCGAGGGAGAGCGCGACTTCCAGCGCTTCGAAACTGTCGCGCTGCTGCCAGGCACCTGCGGCGTCATTGCCGCCTGCACTCTCGGTCATGGCTTCGCTTAGAGCGGCGCGGTCGATCGGAACAGCGAGGAGTAGCTTGGCGGCAAGTGTGCGCGCAGCGCCGAGAATGGCGCTCGCGCGCGGAATTGTTGTGGTCATGCGGAGATCTCCTGAGCTTGTGCCGATCAGCGGCACGCCCGCTCCAGCCCCCCTCCCCTCACCGCTTCAGGAGCTGCGCCCAGTCGTTCATGCGGCCCGGCGGCCATTCGGTCTCGATTGCGAGGCCGGGGCGGCGGTAGGTTTCGGCAGCGCGATCGCGGGCCCGCCTGCCCTCGGCGTCGTTGTCGGCCAGCAGGATGAGGGTTTCGACTGACGCCGGGATGTCGACCTGGTGGAAGCGTTTGGCACCCATCGTCGCCCAGGCCTGGATACCCGTGAGCGACGTATAGGCAGCCGCAGTCTCGAAGCCCTCGCAGATGCCGATGGTCTTGGCTGGCGGGCCATTGGTCCATGCCGCGCCAATAGCCTGTCCCAGGACCAGCTTGTCGGTGTAGGTCGATGTCGCCGGATCGAGGAAAATCCGCTGGATCGCGGCAATAGCGCCCTCCTTGCGCATCGCGACGAGGAGTGCCGGCTCGAAGCTGGCCAGCTTCCCCTGCCCTCGCGCACAACGGGGGTGAAAGCGCAGGTCTTCGAGTGGTGCCCAGATCTGGCGAACCCCGCGCACATATCGCTCCGCCAAAGTCCCTTCGATTGGTCGACCGGCTTGCCAGATTGCGAGGTGAATTCCCGTGTTGCGCTGAAAGCTGGGGGTCATGCCAGAGGCATCGACCGTCGGCAGGTCTGCTATGCGTCGAAGAGCTCTGATTACGTCCCGGCTGTCGCAACCTGCGTGGCAAGTTACGAGAATGGCTCGATCACCTTGGCGGATGGACAGAGATGGGGTTCTGTCGGCATGGCAAGGGCACCGACACATTGCGGTATTACCGGACCACGTGCCACCGAGGCGCCGAACAAGGCTGCGTAGGTCCGGACTGGGATTGTTGTTGACGATGGGCATGACTGCCCAGTTCGACCCTACTCCCCTCCCCCTCGTCCTGCGCTTCAGCTTAACCGAAGTGCTCGGAAATCATCGGTCAGCCAGCATCCGAATTTGCGCGTCGCTCGGCATAACGAATGACAAATGCTTCCCAGACTCTCAGCCACTCCGCATCGGTCCGCTCTTGTTTGATACCGGGAAAGCCGCTGCGGAATGCGTTCGCCATGGTGTCGACGCACCAGGGCTTACCCTTCTCAAGCCCGATTGCTCGGAACTTAGTTTCCCTTTCGCCATAGGTCAGGCTGCCTGCTGGGAAAGGGAATACGGGCTCGGAGACCTTGATGTCCCGGACAGTCGACCGAGGAGCTTTGGTGACCGATGATCTCGGTGCGGTTTCCGTGGCCGGAGCGCCCAGCAACCGCAAGTGCGGGCCAACGAGCTTCCGCTCTAAAGGTGCCGGCGAAGGCCGCAGCACTACTTTCCTGCCGCTGAAATCGACGTCAGCGTTTGGGTAGACAGCGGAGACCAATTGCATTGTTTCGCGTACAGTCTGGCGGAAGCGTTTGCTGTCTGCGTCGTTCCCCAAGTGCTTGGCCAACTGGTCCCACGAGATTACCTGGCCTCGATCGCTGCTGATGCGCGGGAGCCTATACGCGAGGTACGTATAGAGATCGAGCGCTGTGGGCGTGCCCTTGAGCTCACGGATTGCAATCTCGTTCAACGGAACGGCGTGGTCGATAAGGTGACTATAGAACGCCTCAGACATCCGGATTTCGCGAGCAAACGCGCCATTCTTTTCCAGCGATCCGGCGTATTCGTTTGAAATCTTTACGTCTCGCACGGCGAATGCGTTGTCGCCGGCGTCGTTGCCTTCCCAACGAATTTGCCATTCACACGCAAGCAGTCGGTCGACTTGCTCGCGCATCAGATTGGCCGTTCCCCGTGGGCCATAAGAGACGGTCTGGTAGCCAAGTCGGCGCATCCATTCCGTGAAATTACGCCCCAAATAAACGTCTCGCGATCGCTTAGTGACGGCCTGAGAAAGCAGATAGATCAGCGCGACGCGGGGATAAGCTCCATAGGGCACACCAACGCTTCGTAGCACGGGCTTACCGTCCACCGTCTGGAGAACCGGCCGTGGATTGATGGCTAATGCATATTTTCCGTCTTCGCGAAGAATCGGTAGAGTATCGTCTTTCGGACGCTTGGTCGGAAGCGACATGGCGCACAATGCGGAATGCAGAAATGCCGGAACGGGTTCTTCGTCCTGGACGCGAAGGAAGGCATCCATCGTAAGCTGAGTGCCCGCAGACTGCGCTAGAGAGCGGACTCGCTCTTCACCGCCGCCTAGCATTGCTAGGGCGTATTGATGTCCGATTGGACGCAGTGTGTCTCCGCTCATTGAACCGTCCCTTCCCGACTCATTGGAGCCTCGGGTTGGTCGCTAAACAACAGGTTTGAGCTTCGAAAGCAAGGCCATTGGCAGTTTTGACGGGTTTCCGGGCCTAAAACCTCCAAGTTGGCCGATGATCTCGGAGCGGTTTGGCGGGGTGAAACCAAATCCAATCTCAATTTTGAAAAAAGCGATTCGCGAATCGGTTTTTCTAGGAGATTCCTTTAGTAGGTATGGGCTCCGAGATCATCGGTCCAAAGGGAACCGAGATCATCTGGGAAACGCACTGAATTCATCGGCTTGCACCGAGATCATCGGTGATTGTCCACAGCCCGATCAATTCGGCCGTCTGGGCGCCCAACTGACTGTTGGAATGTCGCCTGCTGGCCCCCTTCCCTGGACCCGACATCATCGGTCTGAACCACTACGTGCTGCATATGGCCGACTCCTGATTCGCAAAAGGGCACGGAGATCATCGGTCAATCTGTAAGGTTGGTGGCCGAAGTTTGCTCGAAACTGCCAAGAGTGCTAATTGGCGCCCTCAATCTCACAAAGCGGTGATCATGGCTACCGACGCAGCGCTCGACGCACAACCCGATGAACTCTTGGAAGACGGCCTTGGCAATCTGCACCGCAAGGCCCTCACCATCCTGAAGCGCATTCGTGACGGTGCGCTCGATCCGGAGACCGGGCAAAAGGTTGGCCCATCGTATTCCATTTCGAAAGCAGCCTCCCTTGTGGGGCGAACAGCGTCTGCAATTCGCGAAGCGGAGCGTGATGGTCGCCTCCCCCAGCGCGACCGAACCGCTTCTGGCCACCGGGTCCAGTACTCATTGGAAGAATTGGATCATATGCGTGCCGTATTTGGCACTCGCCCGTGGCGCGCTCCGACGGACACCCCGGCGGTCATCTCCGTCTCGAACTTCAAAGGGGGCGTCGGTAAGTCGACCGTGGCCCTGCATCTCGCACAGCACTTTGCGATTCACGGCTACAGGGTTTTGTTTATCGACTGCGACAGCCAGGCCAGTTCGACAATGATGTTTGGCTATCGGCCGGATGTCGATTTGACCGAGGATGATACCCTCTACGGACACTTCCATAATCCTGAACTGTTGGGCGTTCGCTCGATCATCCGGAAGACGCACTTTTTCGGGCTCGACCTGATCCCCGCCAATCTCAAGCTCTATAATCTAGAATACGAGATCGCGGGCTACTTGGCACAAAATCAGAACTTCGACATCATCGACCTGATTGCCGAAGCCATCGATACGGTCGTCGATGACTACGACATCGTCATCATGGATCCGCCTCCGGCACTTGGCATGGTTTCGATGGCAGTGCTGCAGGCGGCTAATGCGATGGTAATTCCTGTGCCGCCGAGCGTCATCGACTTCGCATCGACCGTGTCGTTTATCGACATGGCGCGTACAACGATGAAGCAGCTCGAGCAGCTCGCGAAGCGGGTGAAGCCTGCCTACAACTTTATCCGCCTCGTTGGCAGCAGGGTGGATGAAAGCAAGTCCATGCACCGCGAAATTCTCTCGATGATGCGGCAGGTCTTCGGGGGTTCGATGGCGACTTCTGTCCTCAAGACCAGCGCAGAAATCGACAATGCCAGCTCGCGCATGAAGACAGTCTTTGAACTTGATCGACCGGTGACGTCCCACGAGGTTCACAACCGGTGCATGAAGTATTTGAGCGACGTTTGCAGAGAAATCGAGGCGGATGTCATTCGGTCCTGGGCGAGCAGGGCAGGGGAGGCGGTCTAGGGCCGTTGCCACGTGGCAACGTACCAAGAAGCAGGGTGAAATCGAGGCACGGATAGGGCTTGTTGCCACGTGGCAACAAGCAGCCGACAAAAGTGATTTGAAAGGTTTGGAGTAGGCGATGGCAAAGGGTAACCGAGGCTTCGGCAGCAGTTTGACAGAGGGGCTCGACGACGAAATCGACGTCGGCAGCCCCGCGCCATCGGAAAGCATTATGGCGAGCCGTAGCCAGAGCCTTGCAAGAATTGCTGCCGGTAAAGTCGTCACGGATCGCACCGAGTGGGTCAACCCGGCTCGTTGTCGTCCCTGGCGTCTGCACAACCGCGATCTGGACCACTTGAACGAAGAGAGTTGCCGCGATCTCATTGATGCATTCCTCTCCGCTAAGAAGCAGCGCATTCCTGCGATCGTGCGCCGACTCAAGGATGACCCAGACTACGATTTCGAAATTATCGCGGGCGTAAGGCGATGGTGGACCGTTCAATGGCTCCGTGAGCATCATCATCCGGAATATGAATACCTCGTCACGATCCAAAACGTTTCCGACGAGGAAGCGTTCAGGGTTTCGGACATCGAGAACCGGTCGCGCAAAGATATCTCAGACTGGGAGCGGGCGAAGGAGTATTCACGGGCGCTGGAGGAGTTCTACGATTCCAACCAGAGTGAAATGGCAGAGCATCTGAAGATTTCGCGCTCATGGCTCAGCCGCCTGCTCGATGTGGCGCGGTTGCCAGCCGAGATAGTGAATGCCTTTCCCGACACGCATGGCATCACCGTCCGCATCGCAAGAGACATTAAGCCACTCACTTCAGAGAAGCGCACTCTGGACTTGATGGTCGCAGAAAGCAGGGCAATTGTTGCTGAGCGCGACGATCTGGGAACGGCTTTGCCCGCTCCGGAAGTCGCAAAGCGCCTTATTCGGGCAACTGTCGTTCCTGCAAAGCCTGCTGGCGGCGAGGTCGAAGTGAAGGGTGCCGCTGGCAAAGTGATCTTGCGCTATGCCCATTCTGCAAGAAGCGGATATACCTTCAAGGTGCCTGCGCGTAGCGGCGCTTCGGCAACTGAAGTCTTGAAGGCCATCGAGGCTATCCTGACGTCCTGACCTTTTGGGGGGCGTCATCGGGTCCGTTAGTCGCGTCACAAATCGCCTGGGGCGGATCGGTTCGCACTGCCAGGGGAGGGCGGTCTCGTTTGCGAGCGAGGACGAGGCGTCGCGCTTTGCGCTCCAGTTGCTGCGCCGCCGGGCGTCCGCGCCCAAGCGGATCGGGGTGGCGCACCGCGAAGTCTCGTTCTAGCCGCGGGAAGCCCTCAGGAGGCCATTCTGGGGCGTTTGGGGGCCAGCGCATGGTCTCCGGGGCGCAAGGCGGCCAGATCAGCCTTCTCGAGCGCCTGGGCGGCTTGTGAGGCGGTGCGGCGGGTCACGCCGAGCGCTCGCGCCAGTTCGGCGCGGGTGAGGGGACCCAGCCCGCCAATCAGCTGCCACATCGCCGGCGCCTGCGACGAGGCGTAGAGGCCCGCGAGGCATTCTTCCCCGCGCGCAACCATGGCCGTGACGGCGGCTAGGTCCGTGGCGACGTCGCTCGCTGCAGCGCCGATTGAACCCGCCAGCAGGGCGGGGAGGGGGCGTTCGGGCTCGGCGCGGAAGAGGTTGCGCGGGGCGAGCCCGGCAAGCGCCAGCGGCGCCGCGCCCAGCGCGAACAGCTGCGGGCGCATCGCGGCCGCGAGCGAGGCGGCCCAGGCACTCCCGCGCTGCGCGAACCGCTGGAACACGCGGCCCTCGATCAGCACTTCTTCGCTGCCGCCCTCGAGGAAGTCGACTTCGTGCTCACGCAGCTGGTGGAGCCATTCGGTCAGGGCTGCCAGGGGCTCGCGCGCCGGGAGTAGGGCATCGAGCCGGTCCAGCGCCCGGTCGGCGGCCGCAAATGTCGATGAGAAGCTCTCGCGCGCGTCCTTGTGTCAGCCGACATAATAGACCGCAGTTCGTCTAAACGGCGATAAATCAGATACATAGATCATAGTTTCTGCAGGACACTCTGTCCGAGCCCGATTCCACCATCGCGGTAGCAGCCAGATTGAGCTACATTCCCGCGCGCAGGGGAAGTTGTCGTGGAGCCAATCCTATGATTGAGCGAAAGCCTTCTCCTGCGCCCAGACGCAGCCTCAAATCTCTGGAGGCGGGATTGGCCCTTTTCCCGCATTTCCGGGAACACATTTCACAGTCTGGGCCGGTGACGAGCGCTCAGGTCGCAGCAATTTCCGAGGCTACCGGTCTCAAGGAACGGCAGATTCGGACGCTGGCCGCGCGCTACCGGGACCATCCCGTGGCCGAATCGCTTGCGCCGAAGCCGCGAGGGCCGGTTGTTGGCTCACACCGGATAGATCCCGAAGTCAGAGGTGCTATTGACGCACTGATCGATGAGATCGCGCTCAAGATGGTGCCTCCCTCGCGTGCGGAAGCGGCGCGGCAGATTTGGGGACTGCTCCATGCCGACAACGGAGAACATCGGTTTTCCGCCGATCTGATCCCGAGCGAGAAGACCATCGAGCGGCTGCTGGCCGAGATTGCGAGCAGTGTGTGGGCCAAGGCCAGCATGGGCTCCAAGACCCGCAGCGCGCAGGAAGCGCATCCTGGGGAATACCACAGCGATGGTTTCCTCGATCTTGTCCAGATGGACCATACCAGGGGTGACGTCATCCTGGTCGATAGCCTGAGGCGGGAAGAGCTCGGACGGCTGTGGATCACGTTCCTGATTGAAATCTGGACCCGTTCGATTCTCGGCTACTATGTCAGCTTCGGCGATCCCTCGATTTTCCGGTGTGGCAGGGCCGTTGCGAGCGCGCTGCTGCCCAAGCAGCCTGTTCTCGCGCATCTGGGCGTCGATGTCAGCTACCCGATGTTCGGCCTGTTCCGGCGCCTGCATGCCGATCAGGCCAAGCCGCATCGCTCGGAGTCGTTCCGGCGGGCCTGCGTGCGCAATGGCATCGACCCGGATGTCCGCAAACCCGGCCCGGCCCATCTGGGCGGCCATATCGAGCGGCTGATCGGAACAATGGTCGGAAAACTGCGGCTTTTACCGGGTGCGACGGGATCGAACGTGTCGGCACGCGATGGCTACGATGCCGAAGCCGACGCGGCGATGACCCTGGCAGAATTCGAGCGCTGGCTGCTGTGCCAGATCGCGGTTTATCATCACGCGCCGCATTCCGCGCTTGGCGGCCTGTGCCCGGTGCAGGTGTGGGAACGCGAGGCGGCGCGACATGGCCCCTTGCTTCCGGTTTCGTGCAATACTGATGAGCTTTTCCGCCAATTTCTGCCGTCGAAATCGCTGACGGTCCATTCCCGGGGGATCCAGATCAAACACCGCCATTACTGGCACCCGGCGCTTGGCCAGCGAATCGGCCAGAAGATCGAGGTCAGCTGGGACGAGCGGACGATCCAGCATGTCTATGCCGAGCTCGATGGCAGTTTCGTGCAACTGGCGGTTATCGGTCAATATCCCGATGTCTGGGAGGCGGACTGGGAAGCTGCCAGAGCCAGGGTGAGGGCCATGGGCCGGGCTTACCAGGCCGATGGCGGGCGGACGGCGACGGCCCGCGCGATTGCTGCCGCCAACCAGGAAATCCATCAGGCTCGCCTGCGCACCAAGGAGGCCCGGCGCCGGGCGAAACGGCGGGAAGGGGAGGGGACGACGCTCGCGGATCTGCGGTCACCCGAAAGGCCTGAAAAGCCGCCCGTTCAGTGGAGACCGGTCGCGGAACTTGGCGAGGATTCCTGGTTGAAGGTGCAATCGTGAGCACCGCGGCGCTGACGCGATTACCGGTCCAGGCAGCCTCATTCTGGATCGATTTCAAGGAAGCGCGCAACGCCGTCGAAACCATCGTCGAGGTCGCGCATGACGATCCGGAAGAGCGACCGACCTGCATCGTGCTCACAGGCCAGTCCGGCATGGGCAAGACCTCGATCCTGCGCGAAGCGCAGCGGCGTCTGACCGAGGCTTTCCCCGAACCTGCCGATTGGGGCGAAGCCCGCTACCAACCGGTCCTGCGCACGGTCATTCCCTCGAGCCCGACCTCGCTCAAGATCAACCTGGCCCTGCTCTGGCAGCAGGGCTGGCCGATCCGGGCCAACACGCACAAAACCGCCGATTTCAAGGTTGTCGATCTGTTGGCCGCGCAGGGGACGAGGCTGGTCGCGATCGACAATGTCCATGTGATCCTGACCGCGAGCGGGGTCGCGCGGCGCGACACGCTCGATGCCTTGCGCTTCCTGATGAGCGCAGGCAATGTGCCGCTGGTCGTGGCCGGGCTGGATGTCGCCCGTCAGATATTCGCCGACGATGTCGAGCTGGCCTATCGTTCGATCATGCTCAAATTGCCCCTGTGGGAGCCGGGCGAGCCCTCGCAGCGGCTGATCAGGGCACTGGCGCGCGGAATGGGGATGGCGGTGCCCGAGCATCTCGCCGCGCCCGCATTTGCCGAGCGGATTTGGCGCGAAAGCGGCGGGGTAACCGGCAATTTCAAGCGGATCCTGCACTGGTCGGCCAAGGTTGCGAAACGGCACGATCGGGCGCTGGTGACGCATGACGATATCAGCCAGGCCTTGCAGCTCTTTACCCCCTATAGCCCGGATTGAGTGCCGGGATGAGCGCTGGAGCGGGAAGGAGCGAGATAGAGCCGCTGGCCTACCGGGTCAGGCCGATGGCCGGGGAATGCTTCGAATCCTGGCTGCAGCGCCTCGCCGCGCGGCACGAAACGACGCGCAAGGCGCTGTTCGCGCATCTCGGCATCGAGACAGTGCTGGCCGCCTGCGATCTGGCCTCGTCAGCCTATGGCACCGCGCAGCGGCACCGGGTCATGGTCGAGCGGTTGGCCTGGGCGACGGCCCTGCCCGAGAAGGCGATTTCGAGGACTTTGGTGGGCTGCACACGCGGTGACCTGCTGCCGCCGGCGCTGCGCTCGATCGGGTGCCCGCAATGTTGGCTCGACTGGCTGGAAAGCGGCGCGCCGTGGCGGATCGAACGCAACTGGATCCTGCGGGTTGCCCTGCGCTGCGAGCACCACGATCTGCTGCTGACCGACCTTCGCAGCATCGTGGTGCTGGGGCGCACGATGGCGGCGAAGCGGCTGCTGGAGGAGACGGTGGACCGGACAGGCGAGCAGATGGCGCGGTTTACCCTGGTCGCCACGCGCCTCGCCTGGAATCGCGTCATTTCCCGTGCCCACCTGCGCGGCAGTGAGCCCAACTCCTACGCGTTTTCAAGGCGATACATGGCGGCGTTGGTCGGCAACCGGTTTCATTTTGCGCCGTCGCGCCACCTCTTGCTGGCGGCGCTGCACAGCAGCAATGTGGAACAAGCCGAACGGGTGGAGCGACTATTCCGCTTCGATGCGCAGCCGGTGTATAGTCCGGCGAGGCGTGGCTCCAGCGGCTCCGTGCCCGGGCTAGCGGATCTCGCGGCTGCGATCACAGGGGTGGGCCTGCGTCAGCTTGGCCGCAAGCGCCACGTGCTGGAAGTAGCCGGACAGAAGCTTGAGCAGGCCTGGCGGAACTACCCTGCGGTGCATGCGGCGCAAATGCTACGCCGACGGCGCGCGGTGCTGGCGAGCGAGGTGCGCCGCCGCTATGCGGCCGAGATTGTCGGTGCTGCGAAATCCCCGCTGACCTGCTTACGCGGGTTCCAGGATGCGCTGTTTTTCCTGAAACAGTGCGGAATGGCGGATGATGCCGTTCCCCCGGCGACCGGGCGCCCCGATCCTTGGGAGGATTGCCTGGGAAATCCGAGACTGTTGCACGAGCGGTTGAGCCGGCGCTTCGCCCATCCCGCGTTTCGCACTGTTCTCGACCTGCCGGGTCACTCGTTCGATGGCGACGCATTCGAGCGCGCGAGCAGCCGGTCGATGGCGGCCATCGCTGCATCAAATTCGGCGAGGCTTTCGGCCGAGAGCACGGGAGACGGGCCCGGTCCAGGACCGGACTCGCTCGCCTTGCCGTCAGCCAAGCTCGCACGGATCAGAATCTGACCACGATGCCGCTCGATATCGGCAAGACTAGCGGATTTCAGCGATTTGACCAGTTCGCGCACGCCGTTCTTGGACAGGTGCAGCGCGCGTTCGATCTGGCCCGGACGCAAGGGCCCGAACCCGGCGAGCAGGGTGTAGAGCAGGGGCGCGCGCGAATTCGAGCGCAGGGCGGCGAGCGCGCGGGTCATGTGGGAATGGCGCGTCCAGGCCTGTTCGACCAGCTTGGCGAGCCGGTCGGCGCAGGCCGTGAGCGCGTCGGCCACCAGAATGTCGCGCTCGCGCGGCCAGAGCCAGGGCGCCAGTGCCTCGGCGCGCAGCGCGCCGGGGCAGGGGAGGGGGACCATCCCGGGGGTGGCGGCGGATAGGGCCTGGCCTGCCGCAAGATCGATTGCCCAGAGCGGCGGTCTGGCGCGCGGCTGCGCGAAGGCCATCGGCCCGCCCGGAAACTCGAGCAGCCGGTGCTCGGGTTCGGCGGGGGCGAAGTGGGCCGATGCCGCAGCCTGCGTATGGAGGTCGTCGATGGCCGCAAGCGGCCAGGTGCTTTCGCCGTGCTGTTCCGCAACGCTCGCCAGCTGGCCGGCGAGCGCGATCGCCTCGCGCGGCGAGAGCGCGTCAGCGGGGCCGACGATCCCGTGATCTGAGCCGGCTGCCGCCCGCAGTTGCTGCGCGACCCGCGCGACCGGCTCCCAGCGGGCCAGCGACAGTTCGGCGAGGATCGCATCGGCGATTCCCCACGGCCTCGCGAACACGTGCGGGCCTTCTGTTGGCGCTGCGGCTAGGCAGCAAAACCAGAGATCGAACTGCGCGGCGGCACCGGCATGACCCGCCTGGAGCAGGGCTTCACACAGCTGTGCATGAATGACGCTGGCGGCGAGCAGATGGGCGACGCCGGGCTCGAGATGTGCTACCAGCCCCTGCAGTCGGCCCCATGAAAGCGCGGCGCGCGAACGGGCCAGCATGAGCGCTTCGGGCGAGGCGTCTTCGTCCGACTGGAGCGGATGGAATCCGGTAAAATGGGCTTCGAAATTCGCCATTTCAGGAAGTCTAGCAAACAGGACTTAACTGCACCATCCTTGGCATGGTCTTTTTACGCACTAATGATAATGGTATCTTATCGGTAGTGACATTGCCAATTTGCGCGGCTATTCCCGGGAAATGAGCCGCGCAGCGTCGCCAAGGAAAGTCAAAACACTCCCCACCGCTATTGTTCCAGCGGCGAGCGCCGAAATTGTCACGGTGCTCGCCTCGGGCGAAGGCATTCTGCCGCAACGCCGCCGGTCAACGAAGCCGACGCACAAAGAACGCCTTGTCGCGGTCCTCGGATCCTTGCTGGGGGAGGGGACCCAGGTCGCCGAGCTTAACTTCACCACCGCGCTCGCCGCACGCAGCAGCGCGACACTGCGCGCTTTGGCTGCCGATCTTGAATGCTACAGCGGGTTTTGCCTCGATCATCCTCGGCCAGGACTCCCGGCTTCGCCCGAGCGCTTGACCGGGTACATCGGCCATCTCGAGGCCAGGCGGCAAAGTCCTGCAACGATTTCGCGCAAAGTTGCCTCGCTGGGCGCGGTGCACCGTATCCTCGATCTGCCATCGGCGACTGCGGCACCGCTGGTGCGCGATGCCTTGCGCGGCATGCGCAAGCGACAGGGCGTGGCGCAGCGCCAGGCGGGCCCCTTGCGGTTCGGCGCCGAGATCGGCCGCGAGCCAGCCAAAGGCTTGACTCTCACCGCGCTGCTCGATGCCTGTGGCGGCGATCCGCCGGGCTTGCGCGATGCGGCGTTGCTGTCGCTTGGCTATGATGCCGGGCTCAGGGTGTCCGAGCTGGTCGCGGCTACTTGCGAAAGTGTCCAGCTTCAGGACGATGGCTCGGGCCTGCTTCATATCGAGCGATCCAAAACCGACCAGCTGGGGGAGGGGAGCTATGTCTGGGTCTCGCCAGACACCATGCGGCGGATTGCGTTATGGCGCGATGTGAGCGCAATTAGCGCAGGCCCGCTGTTTTGCCGGATCGCCGTGCGGCGACGCAAAGTAGTTCTCGCGCGCCGGGCGCTGACCATGGCCGATCTTGCGCCTAATGCGAAGGTGGACCGGGAGCGAATGGCCGCCGTGCAAGCACGCGATCCCGGAGTCACCTATGCGATCGGGTCGGCAGCGCTCACGCCCACTGCTGTGCGGCATATTATCAAGCGCCGCGCCCGCGCCGCAGCCGATGCGGGTCTGGTGACGCTGATGGGCAAGAAGCTCGATCGCGCTATAGCTGCGCTCAGTACGCATTCGTTGAGGGTCGGGCTGACACAGGATCTATTTGCCAGCGGGGCCGATGCAGGCCCTGTTGCCCAGGCGCTGCGCTGGACATCGACATCGACCGCGCTGCGCTATGGACGCAAGCTCGCCCCTGCCTCGAATGCCGCAGCGGCTATGCTGGGGAAGGTGAGAAGGTGACAAGTGAAGCCGAACGGAAATGTAGCCGTGGCCACTGCAGGTAATTTTGTCGGTCCTTGGGGCGCTTCAAAATCGGCTCGTTGCAGTCAATTCCGTCCGCTCACAGGTGGCGACCGTCATTCGGGCAGGATCGAAGCGCACGGTGACTTCATTCGGGAACTGATCGCCGAGCAGGGCGACATGACCCTGGTCGAGGTTCAGGCGCGGCTGATCGAGCGCGGCACCTTGGTTGGGATCGGCACCGTGCATCGCTTTTTCGTCCGTCACGGGATCACGCGCAAAAAAAGACCGGGCACGCGATCGAGCAAGATCGTCCCGACGTCCTGAGGCAACGCCAGCGCTGGTTCGACGGACAGATCGACCTCGAACCCGAACGCCTCGTTTTCATCGACGAGACCTGGACCGCCACCAACATGACCCGCAGCCACGGCCGTTGCGCCAAGGGTGAGCGGCTGCGGATGGGCTACCCGCATGGTCATCGCAAGACCACCACGCTGGTGGCCGGCCTGCGAATGACCGGCATGGTCGCGCCGATGGTGCTCGATGGTCCGATCAACGGCGACTGGTTCGAAGCCTATGTGGCGCAGGTTTTGGTGCCAGATTTGCGGCCCGGCGACGTCGTCATCATGGACAACCTTTCAAGCCACAAGCGGGCCGCCGTGAAAGAACGGATCGAAGCGGCGGGAGCAACCCTGCGCTTCCTCCCGCCCTACAGCCCCGACTTCAATCCTATAGAAAAAGCATTCTCTCGCCTGAAAGCCATGCTGCGCAAGGCGGGCGAACGAACCGTCAGCGGGCTGTGGGGGCTGATCGGCAGGCTCGTCGACATCTTCCAACCCGCCGAATGCGCAAACTACTTCAGCTCGTGCGGGTATGAACCGGAATGAGTGGAAACCGCTCTAATATGTTCAGCCCGAACCTTGTGCATCCGGCAAACTCATCATGCAGGAAAGCGGACTTGTTGATGCACGCCAGAATGCTTGGCGGTTCAAGCGCCAGCGAGCAAACCGCGGTTGCAACCATTCCGAATGGTTGACCTTCAAGCTCCAGCGTCAGGACGGTCACAGTTGCGGCTAGCCGCCGCATTGCCAGACGAAATTCGGCTTGGTTCGCGCTCGTTGTCATTCCTACATGGTAAGGTCTGGCTTGACTCCGAACGACCAAAGAATACTGAGCCTTCCACCGACTATTTGGCTGTCCACCGCATCAGACTGCTCATCTCATCAATCGTCGCAAGCGACTGCTTCGGTCCGCAATCGGAGTTCGGCAGCCAGGTTTCTCGAAACTCTTGCGAGTACCGATAGGCAGATTGCCACTTCATCTGCCGGAATATCGGCTGACGCCAAGCCATTGATGCTGGTGGCATGATGCATCAGCCTGGTTTCCAGCTCGCGACCGGGCTCTGTCAGCACGATGTTCTGTTTGCGCCGGTCGCCAAGCTGTTGCCTGCGCTCGACCAGACCATCCGCAACCATGCCGTTGATCATTACAACGGTTGTGTTTTCAGCGACATTTGTCCGATCGCTGAGTTGTTTTTGAGTCAGACCGTCCTCTAACCACAAGGCTCGCAGATAATACCAATACCCTGCCTTCAGCCCCTCGCGCGCCAAGACCGAATTGAGCAACCTGTCAAACCTGCGGTGACAGCGCCGGACCTGGTAGCCAAGACTCTCTTCGGGCTGGAGCGTTTGCGGTCTCGGGTTCGGCAACGCGGATTCTCCCAGATCTCAAGATGACGGCCGCGCCGGGTGCGTGACCGTGTACGAAAAAAATGTCGAACACGGCCGCACTATCAATTTTCTACGCGCAAGCGAAGTGGGGCGTGACCACTTTGCCGCGCCTCAGCCGGCCAGATCTTCGACAAGATCTCCCTTGTCCTCCGCCGCGCTCGAAAGTCGGCGTTCCTCATCGGAGACATTGAGAAGGCGCCAGTCGTCGCCCTTGGGCACCATGCCCTCAAAGGACATCAGCTTGGCATGGGGAATGCGCGACTCCCCTGTCCCGATCGCGGGCTCGCCGCGTTCCACGGCTTGGGCCGCACGATACATCAGCGTCCGGAACGTGAAGATAGCCTTGTCGCTCGATCCTAGGCGATCCTCGCTGCGGTCCGCGATCGGACCCATCGATTCCCACATGGCCATGTCCTGTGCCGGAATGCCGTAGATGCCGGTGAAGTCCCCGGCCTTCATCGCGGCGCGATCCTGCAGATAGTTGTTTTCGGCGTTACGGATCTTCTTGAACGTGACCGGCTCGACATCCTGGCCGAGTTCGGCACCGCAGAACTTCCGCCAGGCATCCTGCGAAATCCCTTTCTCGGGGTGCCAGGCAATCCAGTAGAACATGGTGTTCTCGTCATCGACCGGCACCAGCATCTGGCTAAGGTGGTATTGGTCGTTCGACGGAATGTGGACCGTGTAAGGGGCGACAAACAGCGTCATCCGCACATAGTCCTGCTTGTCGGGTTCGACGATCGGCTTGCGGATTGCAACATAACGGAAGCCGAACGGGGTCTTCTGAACCTCGATACGTGGCGCCTTGTCGGCCGATGGGCGCAGCCAGGCGCTGTCGGTCGCGGTCGATCCGCTCACTTCGGTTGCCGTGGGCATGTTGGTGGAATGCAGGCTCGAACTGTGCGCAGAATCGATCGATCCTTCAAGTATCTGAGCCCAGTTGCAGGCTCCATGCATCTTCACGATGCTGATCTTGTCTGCCGGAGCGGCAGTCCAGTTGGGCGGATCGAAAGGCAGCACATTGTCGGTATCACCCATCCAGACCCAGACAAATCCCCCCGCTTCACGAACCGGATAGGCCTTGGTCTTCATCGTCTCGCGCAGCTTGGCGTCGGCGGGCTCGGAGGACATGTCGAGGGCGTTGCCGTTCACGTCGAACTTCCAGCCATGGTAGAGACAGCGCAATCCGCATTCTTCGTTGCGGCCAAAGGCCAGCGAGGCGCGGCGATGCGGGCAAAGTTCGTCGAGTGCGCCGATCCTGCCTTCGCTGTCCCGGAACACCACCATGTTTTCGCCGAGCAAGCGAACGCGCAGTGGAGTGCCGTCGGGTTCGGCGACTTCCTCGATCATGCAGGCCGGAAGCCAATGCTGGCGCATCAGGCGGCCCATCGGGGCATTGCCTTCAACGCGGCAAAGCAGGTCATTCTGTTCAGGTGTCATTGTGTTTCTCCCTAGCGACTTTTCTATGGGGTGGGTCGGTCCTCTCCGGGATTGATCAGGCCGGGCTGTAGTCCAGCCCGATGTCGGCAGCGGGGGCGCTCTGCGTGATCCGCCCGACCGAGACGAAGTCCACGCCGGTCTCCGCGATCTCCCGGATGGTGTCGAGCCTGACGCCGCCGGAAGCTTCGATCGGAACCCTGCCGCCGACGATCTTCACGGCTTCGCGCAGCATCGCGGCAGACATGTTGTCGCACAGCAGCCGCTCCGCCCCCGCCGCCAGCGCGAGTTCGATCTGCTCCAGCAGGTCGACCTCGACCTGGATTTCGAGTTCAGATGCCTTGGCGAGGCCAACTGCCCGTTCGACACCACCGCACAGCGCGATATGATTGTCCTTGATCAGGACTCCATCATCGAGCCGCATGCGGTGATTGGTGGCACCGCCCATGCGGGCTGCATATTTCTCGATGACCCTGAGGCCGGGAATCGTCTTGCGGGTGTCGAGCAAGGTGCATCCGGTTCCGGCGATCTTGTCCGCATATTCGCGGGTGAGCGTGGCTATGCCTGACAGGTGCTGCAGGCTGTTGAGCGCCGATCGTTCGGCCGAAAGCATGGCGCGACCATTGCCCTCCAGGCGCATCAACACGTCTCCCCGTGCGGCGCGTTCGCCGTCGCTCTTCAGAAGTTCGATCTTGATGCCAGGATCCAGCTGGCGGAAAAATGCGACTCCCAGCTCCAGGCCCGCCACCACGATATCCTGTCGGGTAGCGATGACTGCGCTGAGGCGAAGGCCATCTCCAATCGTCAGATTGGTGGTAACGTCGCCGCCGGTGCCCAGATCCTCGGCAAGCACGGCAGTCACGAAGCTCGCGAGTTCCTGGCGACCAAGTCCGGCAACCGTTTCAGGCTTGGACATTGGCCCGATCCTCCGGTTGCTTCGTTTCGAATACTCTGCGCATCGTGTTTCCCTTGTTTCATTGCATGCATGGAGATTGGCTTCGCCGCCGACGGTCAAATTTGGCTTGCCGGCGGTGCATGTCCGCACTCTGAGTAGCTTGCATATGCTTCTATATAGAACTATCGGGAATTCAAGCGGGGCCGCCCAATTCAGTTCCCCAATTGTGCGAAAGGTTAGCGTTGAAACACATACGCCTCGGAATCGTGGGTCTCGGACGAGGTTTCATGTTGACCTTGCCTGCCCTTCGTGCCCATCCTGCGGTGCAGCTGAGCGCGGCCCACGACCTGCGCGATGAGGCCCTCGTCCGGTTCGAGTCGCAGTTTGGTGCGACGGTGCACCGCACATATGAGGCGTTGCTGGCGGATTCGGGCGTGGATGCGGTCTACATCGCCACACCGCACGAGCTGCACGCCGCTCAGGCCATTGCCGCGCTCGAGGCGGGAAAACACGTGCTGGTCGAGAAGCCGATGGCGACTTCGGTTGGTGATTGCGCGGCGATGGCGAGGGCGGCAGAGAAGGCGGGCAAGGTGCTCATGGTCGGACCGAGCCACGCCTTCGACGAGCCGGTCCGCGTAGCGGCGGAACTCGTGGCGACGGGGCGCTTTGGCAATGTGCGCTTGGTCAACGCCTTCAACTACACCGATTTCATGTATCGTCCGCGACGGCCCGAGGAACTGGACAGCCGGCGGGGCGGCGGCGTGGTCTACAGCCAGGCGGCGCACCAGATCGACGTGGTCCGGCGGCTCGTGCACCAGCCGGTGGAATCGGTTCGCGCGGTCGCGGCCAACTGGGATGCATCGCGGCCGAGCGAAGGGGCATACTCGGCGCTGATGACGTTTGCATCCGGCGCCGCGGCCACGCTCACTTACAGCGGCTATGCCCACTATGACAGCGACGAGTTGCTCGGCTGGATTTCGGAGCTGGGCCGGCCGAAGGATCCTGCGCGCTATGGGGAAGCCCGGAAAGCACTGAAGCAGCTTTCGCAGCAGGACGAAATCGATGCCAAGCTGGCCCGGACGTTCGGATCGGCCTCTGCGGGCGATCCTGCCGGCGCGCCTCACCACGAACATTTTGGATTCGTCCTCGTGAGCTGTGAGCGGGCCGACCTCAAGCTGCTGCCGGCCTCGATCGAGGTCTTTGGCGATGAACGGCGCGAGACCATTCCGGTCGCCCCGCCGACGCTTCCCCGCGCAAATGTGATCGACGACTTCGCCGCCTCGATTCTCGGCGCGAGGCCGCCGGTCCACGACGGCTGGTGGGGTCTCGAAACCATGGCCTGCTGCGCCGCACTGCTGGAATCCAGCCGCATCGCGACCGACGTCAAGCCCCAGACCATCATTCAGGAATCAAAAGGAAACACCATTCAATGAGCCGTCTCAATCTATCTTTCGCCTGCTGGGGATATGACCGGACCGAAGCACTCCAGACCGGCCAGGTCCGGCCCGACGGGATCGATCTGAACTTTCAGGTTCTCGATGTGGAGGAGACGTTCTTCCGCATGATCCGCAACCGCGAGTTTGACGTGGCCGAAATGTCGATGTCGTCCTATTGCGTCACGCTGGGGCGCGAGGATCCGGGTTTCATCGCCATCCCGGTCTTTCCTTCGCGCTTCTTCCGGCATGCGGGCATCTTCGTCTCGGCGAAGAGCGGGATCGAAAAGCCCGCGGATCTTGTCGGCAAGCGGATCGGCGTTCCGGAGTACCAGCTCACCGCGCCGGTGTGGATCCGCGGTATCCTGCAGGATGAATACGGCGTCGATCCGTCCTCGGTGACCTATTTCTTCGGCGGGGAAGAGGAGCCGGGCCGGGAAGAAAAGCTCAAGATCAATCTCCCCGAGAAGTTCAAGGTCATTCCGATCGGACCCGAGCAGACCATTTCGCGAATGATCGCCGATGGCGAGCTTGACGCGGTCTATGCGCCCCGCGCGCCTTCGACCTTCTATTCCGAACCCGATAAGGTCCGGCGCCTGTTTCCGGACTTCGTCGCGGTCGAGAAGGCCTATTTCGCGAAGACGGGCATATTCCCGATCATGCATGTCGTCGCGATTCGTCGCGATGTCTACGAGAAGAACCGTTGGGTCGCCCAGGCCCTGTACAAGGCGTTTGTCGAGGCTCAGAAGCTTGTCTACGAACAACTGATGGTCTCGGCGTCACTCAAGACAATGCTGCCCTGGCAGATCGCTGCGGTCGAGGACACGATCGCAACCATGGGCAAGGAATGGTGGCCCTACGGCATCGATCGCAATCGGCACGTCATAGAGACGTTCACGCGCTACCACCATGAGCAGGGTCTTTCGCCCCGGCAGTTGACGGTCGAGGACATGTTCGCACCGGAAACGTTCTCCGAATTCCGAATCTGACGACTGCCGTGGGGTGTTGCGCGCTTCGCGGGGGCAGGGCTCCTGTCCCCGCGAATGTGGGGTGCGCGCGCGCCCTTGCCGATCCGTCCTGCCGGCGCGGTAGGCTCACACTGCCCGTTGCGCGGAGTTGTAGCGAGGCAGAAAGAGGATGGCGATCATCAGCACCGCGATCGACGACCAGCACATGGTTAGGGCCAGATCGTAGTTGCCGGTCCTGCTCGCTAGTGCGGCAAAGACGATTGGCCCTCCGGTGGCTCCGAGCGAATAGGATGCAAACATCAGCGAGAACATCGTCGTAAACACCGACCGGTCGAAGTACTTGCTGATCATGAACCCGAGGAAATCGACCTCGGCCCCGATGCTCAGGCCGATGCCGAGCGCGGCCACGGCAAACGCGAACGAAGAACTGCCGAACTGGAGCGTCAAGAGCCCGCCGGCGGTTATCAGGAGAATGGTGGCCATAACCCTGGGCGCGAAAATCCGGTCGAATGCCGCGCCGCCGGCCAAGCGGCCGACCAGGATGGCCGCGCCAAGGAGGGACTGATAGGTGGCGGCGTCGGTCAGGCTCAGGTTGCGGGCCATCAGAAGGGGTACGAAGTTGGCGACGCAGGAAACCAGCACGGCGCCGGTGAAGAACGCAAAGGCCAGCATGAGCCAAGTCCGGGGGGTACGAAAGGCGGACCAATCGAACCTCGATCCCGCGGCCCGGCCATTCGCTGGGGCGGCCATGGGCTCTGAAAACGGTCGCAGGAAGACTATCGCAATTGGCAGGGCGACGGCAAAGACCATGCCGGCAAAGGACAGTGCGGTAATCCGCCAGCCGAAATGTTCGGTTATCTGTGCTGCCAGGATGGGGAAAACGGCCGCGCCGACCCCGACGCCCAGCATGGTCGCGCCAAGGGCGAGGCCGCGGAACCGGTCAAACCAGCCCACCACGATGCTGGCGAAGGCGGGCGGCAAGGTCCCGCCGGCCAGAATGCCGACCGCAAGAAATGCCAGGCCCGCAACCACCGGGTCACGCGGAACCGCTGCAATCGCGACGAAGCAGATGCTCAGCATGACAGTCGAAAAAATGATAATTCGCCGAGCCCCGATGCGATCGGCTGCGACCCCCCACAATGGGCCGAACAGAGCAGACCCAAGACTATACGAAACAAATATCATGTTTCTATCGACGACATCCCATCCCAAATCGGACGCCATTGCCGTAGCCAATACGCCATACGTATAAATGACTAGGACGCCTACGCTAAGCATCATTCCAATAAACGCAGAAAACACAACAACCCAACCTGCGCGGGAATCCTTTTCTCTTGAAATGTAGGTCATTTCAGTGGCCATTTCTAATCCCTTGGTATCGCATATTTCAATATGGGCAGGATTGTCCTAGCCCTGCAATTCCGTATTCGGCACGGTGGCCAGATTGCGAGCAGTTTGCAATTCCAATTATCACATGGCAAGAAGCGGGAATGAATTTTGCTCCCGCAGGCATGCGGTTAGGGTTGAAGTCGTTTGGTGCCGTATCAGGGGGCTGACCTCATGTTGCGATCGCCAGCCGGCTCGATAGAATGGGCTGTCCATCGTGAGGAGCAGGTGTGGGTACAGTTGATAAGGCATTGGGGTTAGCGGGACTGTTCTCGATAGAGGAGCCGCAATGGACCGTCGAAGCAGCGGCTAGCCGCACTGGAATCCCGACGAGCACGGCCTATCGGTATTTTCGCAGCTTGAACGAAGCTGGTCTGATCACGGATTTCTCCGCCGGTCGTTATGTGATTGGTCCAGCGGTCATTCATCTGGACAGGGTCGCACGGGGGACCGACCCGCTTGTGCTGGCAGCCCAGGATGCGATGGACAATCTGATCAATCGTGGGCCGGACAGGAGTGTGGTCATTCTTGCAAGAATTTTCGACCGCCGTGTCATGTGTGTCGATCAACGACGCAAAGGCTACCATCCGCTAACGATCAGCTATGAACGGGGGCGGCCGATGCCGCTTTACCGCGGTTCGGTGTCCAAGATTATCCTGGCCCACTTGTCTCCACGACTGATTGTTCGCTGCTTTCATGACGATCGGATTGATATTGAGGAGGCTGGCCTCGGATCGGACCTCAAGTCGTTCCGCCGGAATCTGCGGCTGATACGGCGCGCCGGCTACAGCGTCACCCACGGTGAGGTCGACAAGGGAGTGATCGGTATTGCCGCGCCGATCCTGTCGCCCAATGGCGACGTGTTCGCGTGCCTGTCACTGGTCGTGGCGGAAGAGACCACGCCGGAGGGCAGCATCGAGAAGCTCGTGGCTCTGGTACGCAAGGAAGCTTTGGCAGTGACCGCTTCGCTTGGCCTGATGTCAGACAACTGAAGGGTCGATCTCAGATCCGTTGCGGCGCACGGCTGAGGTCATTGGCTCCGTCAACCGCTTTGCGCAGGAGGCGCAGGAGCTCGTTCGCCTCTTGTGCGCTCAGCCCTCG
The DNA here is from genome assembly GCF_017309955.1 of Novosphingobium sp. KA1. NCBI lineage: Bacteria > Pseudomonadati > Pseudomonadota > Alphaproteobacteria > Sphingomonadales > Sphingomonadaceae > Novosphingobium > Novosphingobium sp. KA1. The sequence goes on from NZ_CP021249.1 coordinate 221,069, forward strand.
GGTCATGAGCCGTTGGGCTGCTTCCACGCCCGGGCGGACCAGCTCAAGAGTCGATCGTCCTTCCGCAGTAACAGCCAAGGCGCGCGCGCGCCTGTCGTTCTTGCTGATGCTCCGCTCAATGAGGCCTTTGCTTTGCAATCTGTCGACGACGCCTGTGATCGTAGTGCGATCAAGGGCGATCTCCTTTGCCAGGCTTGCCTGGTCGAGACCTGGACAGGTATTTATCGCGGCAAGCGCGGCGTATTGAACGGGCGTTATGTCGCATCCGATCGCATCCATCTCGGATTGGAACACTGCAACGGCGATCTGCTGGAAGCGGCGGGCAAGATGGCCCGGTTTGTTTTGGTAATCGCGGTCGGTCGTGCCCATGGGACCCCTCGGATAACACAAATGGTATTGTCAGTACACTGAGGATCAGTATACTGAGTTGCTCCCGATGTCCAACAGCCAATTTGGCCAACAGGGCGGAGGACTCAGCGCATCGGAACCGGAGGACGGCAAATGCAATATCATCTGAACGGATTTCATCCCGGAGATCCCGACATTTCCCCAGCCGCAGCAAACACCACAATTGAACGAGCCCGGCTTCCTCGGGAGGTGGATGTTGTCATTGCCGGATGTGGCCCTGCTGGGCTTTGCCTTGCCGCGCAGCTATCGCGCATCGCCGAGATTTCGACTTTGATTGTCGAGCCCAAGGCGGGGCCCATGGAGCGCGGACAGGCCGATGGTATCAATGTGCGTTCCATGGAGATGTTTCAAGCTTTCGGGTTTGCCGAGAAGATCAAGCGCGAGTCGGTCTGGATCAATGAAACCACCTTCTGGAATCCGGATCCTGCCGATCCTGCAAGGATTCGCCGCGTAGGCCGGGTGCAGGATGTCGCAGACGGGCTCAGCGAGATGCCGCACATCCTGATCAACCAGGCGCGTGTGCATGATATGTATCTCGACATCATGCGCAACTCTCCGACTCGGCTTGAGCCGGAGTACGATCTCAAGGTGGCAACCCTTTCGGTCGATCACGATGCCGCCGACTATCCGGTGACCGTAACTCTCGAACACACTTCACCCGAACGTCTGGGACAGACCGAAACGGTCCGGGCCCGCTACGTCGTCGGTTGCGATGGTGCCCGCTCGAACGTGCGCAATGCCATCGGCGGGGCACTCCATGGTGACGCAGCGCACCAGGCCTGGGGAGTCATGGACGTACTGGCGACGACCGACTTCCCTGACTACCGCATGAAGGCAATCATCCAGTCGGAAAGCATGGGTTCGATCCTCGTTCTTCCGCGCGAAGGCGGCTATCTCGTCCGGCTCTACGTTGAACTGGACAAGCTGAATGAGGACGAGCGGGTCGCCGACCGCGGGTTGGGCATCGATGACGTAATCGCCAAGTGCAAGCGCATTCTCCATCCTTACACAATCGATGTGAAGGAAGTGGTGTGGTGGTCGATTTACGAAATCGGCCATCGACTGACCGACACTTTCGACGACGTGCCCAAGGCGCTGGTTGGCAAACGCACGCCCCGGGTTATGCTCGCGGGGGACGCCTGTCATACGCACAGTCCCAAAGCAGGTCAGGGCATGAACGTCTCAATGGGCGATACTTTCAACCTGGGCTGGAAGCTGATTTCTGTTCTCACTGGACGATCCGGCCCCGAACTTCTGCAGACCTACTCGGCCGAGCGCTGGGCCGCCGCAAAGGGCTTGGTTGATTTCGACCACCGATGGGCGCGGGTCGTCGGCACGCGATCCGAAGTCGATGCCAACGACGCGATGCCGCGATTCCAGCGTGAATTCATCAACAATGGCGAATTCACGGCAGGCCTTACAGTTCGCTACGAACCATCGGTCCTGACCGGAACCGACAGCTGGCAGGAACTTGCCACAGGCTTTCCGATTGGCATGCGTTTCCATTCCGCGCCGGTCATCCGCCTTGCCGACGCCAAGCCCATGCACCTGGGCCATGCGATCGATGCGGATAACCGCTGGCGGATATTCACGTTCGCGCCACAAGACGACAGCGGCCAGGCCGGAGGCGCGATCGATTCGCTCTGCGCCTTCCTTGAAAGCGCGCCGGACTCCCCGGTACGCAAGCATACCCGCTCCGGAGAGGATATCGATGCGGTGATCGATGTCCGGGCTGTTTTCCAGCAGGGATTCCGCGATCTGGAGCATTCGGCGATGCCGGCCCTGTTGCGGCCTGTCAAAGGCATCTATGGTCTGTGCGACTACGAAAAGGTCTTCTGTGCTGACCTGAAGAGTGGCGACGACATCTTCGACATGCGAGGCGTCGACCGGCGGAAGGGATGCGTCGTCGTTGTACGCCCTGACCAGTACGTGGCGCAGGTCTTGCCGATCGACGCCTACAGCACACTTGCACAGTTCTTTGCCGGATTCCTCCTGCCAGTGTGAAAAGCTTGGCGCCCTGCTCCTTCCGGTGGTCCAGATGGAACAGGGCACCCTTTCCACTGCGCTGGCTGCAGTTCCCCAGAAATAATGCCTTTGCCAGCACCGCTGGAATGAATAGTATCGATCGAGCCCATCGTATGAGGCACGGCGCGTCCGGCAAACTGGGCGGGATTTCTCCAATCTTCGGGAAAGTGAGAGTGTCTGTTCCGGCCAGAGCCCTGAGAAAGGAGCAAAAGGACCTTACCCGTGAGCGGATACTCGAGGCCGCGACCCGCTTGCTGGCAGACAGCGGTTATGCTTCGCTACGTGTGGCCGCCGTTGCGAAGGAAGCAGGCGTGTCGCTCGGCGGACAACTTCACCACTTTCCCACCAAGGACGACCTGGTCCTTGCCGTGCTGGAGCGGTTGTCCATTCAGATCATTGAGCTGGCTCGGACCGATGCATCGCAAGCCGACGGGAATCCGGACGTGTTCGGGCTAATCGCCGAAAGTGCCCGCCGTTTTTATGCAACCGAGGAATTTCTGATATTCCTCGACATATTCCTGTCGGTTCGTCGGCATAGCCTGTTTGGCGACGCGGCCAAGTCTCTGATATCACGCGAACGAACTGCAGTCGAACAGGTCTGGAAACCCCATCTCGTCAAGAGGGGAGTGGATGGCGACCGGGCATTGGCCATTATTCGCGCCATTTGGGCGCTTGCTCGCGGCCAGGCGATTTCATCGTCTGAGGAGCACCGGGCCGCCAACGAAACCGTCATGTCTCTCGTCATCGAGGCTCTGAAGGCGGAGTTGAACGGGTGATTCCGCCCGCGGGGGCGCGTGGCATGCAGACTTCGGGTTGGCTCCCGAGCAAACAATGTCGCTCTTCTATCGATCAATAGGCGCGCAGGTGCATGATCAAGGCCGGACCCGCCGGTGGCGAGCTTGGCGACACCAGTGGCCCGGGCAGGGCGGCATGACGCCGGCGCCGGTGCTTCCCCCCGGTCGAACAAGCGTCAAGGGGCGAGTACCGACTCCAGCGAACTGCGAATGCGCGCCACCATGCGGCCGAATTCCTCTTTCTCCTGATCGCTCAGGCACCCGACTGCGAGCGCCTCGACATCCACGGCGCTCGCTCTCGCCAGCGCCTCGACCTCGACCCCGCGCGCCGTCAGCTTGTAGCGGGTCTTGCGGGCATCCACGCGATCCTTGTACCGTTCAACCAGCCGCTTTTCTTCGAGTATCCTGAGTGCCGATACGGTAGTCGGCGAGCGAACGCTGAAGTATTCGCTCATTTCCTTGGGTGTAATCCCCGCATGCATGCCGATGACTGCGAGGTAGCGGCAGGCATTGGTCGACAGACCGAAGCGACGAACCCGCTCGTCGATCGCCTGATTGAACAAGCGATACAGATCGCGCGCCAACAATCCAATATCGGTCTTGACGGGGTTGAAAGCGAGCTGGCTTGGCAATTCCTGCCCTTCATCGGATGGGAGGCTGATCTCGTCCATGATCTTCAATCCTTAGGCGAAAGAGCGGCATCGTCAACACCCCTGGCAGGGACGAACGAAAATAAATAGATACTCTTCCTATTGACAGTGTGAATCGACTTTGTATGGTTCGTCACAAGCCAACAAGCCGTGGCAATAGGGGAGGGAGAAATGCGTCGTACCGCGATGGCCGACTACCGGGTGGCCTTGCTCATTGCCGCGGCAGGATATTGCGCGCCGGCCTGGGCGCAGGCAAATGCGGAGCGCCCTGAACACCGGCCCTGGCCGGCGCCGACGAGGAAGCCATCCGCGCCACCGGGCGGCCCGGCGCGTCGGGCGACGAGATCGTTGTCACCGCGTCGCGGCGCGAACAGCGCCTTCAGGATACCGCCCTCACCGTGAACGCGGTCAGCGCGGATCGCCTCGATGCGGCCAACGTGACCGACACCGCGGGGTTGCAGACCACCGTGCCTTCGCTCAACATCGCCACCAGTGCCGGATCGAGCTTCGTCTACGTGCGCGGTGTCGGCAGCAACGTGTTCGGATCGTTCACGGATAACAGTGTTGCAACCTACGTGGACGGGGTCTACATCCCGCGCAACACTTACGCGATCCAGGAACTGTTCGACGTCGACCGCGTGGAAGTGCTGCGCGGTCCGCAAGCGACGCTCTACGGGCGGAACGCGACCGGTGGCGTCATCCTCATCTCCACCGCGGCGCCTACCGATACCGTGAAGGCATCCGCCGATTTCCAGGTCGGAAACCATGACAGCCTGCGCGCCCGGGGCATGATCTCGGGGCCGCTGGTCGACGGTCTGCTGTCGGCCCGCTTCAGCGCGGTTCGCAGCAAGCACGCCGGCTATTCCAAGGACCTGGGGACCGGCCAACGCTACGACGACAAGGATTTCTGGGCTGTCCGGGGCGCGCTGCGGGCCACGCCGGCGCCCAATCTCACCATCACCCTCTCCGGCAACTATAGCAAGGAGAACGGGGCGCCGGGGACGATCAAGGCGATCGATCCCAATGCCTTTCCATTCGTGACCACCCCGGCAGGCCCCGGGGCCCCCTTCTCGGCTGATCCCCGTGCATCGTATCACAGCGTCGTCGACAGCAATCCGATGAAGAGCTACGGCGGCAACCTTCGCATTGTCCTGGACACGAGCATCGGCGTTCTGCAGACGAACACCGCCTACAACCGCTACAGGCTTGGTCCGACGGTCCTCGATCTGGACGATTCCATCGTGCCGCTGCTGGAATATCGCGGCCAGCTCAGCACGACCGATTTCTTCTATCAGGACATCACCCTGACATCGAAGCCCGGGGATTCCCGTTTCGACTGGCTGCTTGGTTTTACCTATGCGGATGAGGATACCGGCGGACTGCTGCCGGTGCTGACCCCCGGCGGCCTCAGTTCCACGATCTCGGGCACGAAGGTCAAATCCTACGCCGGGTATGCCGAACTCGGTTTCAGGATTTCCCGGCAGCTGAGGATCGTCGGCGGGCTGCGCTACAGTTCCGAGGAGCGCTTCGGCACTTCGGCCCGGACGATCGCGGGCGCCACGGCGACCGGAACCAATCGGAAGAAATGGACCGACTGGTCGCCCAGGGCGTCGCTCGAGTTTCGACCCGCCGATGACATTCTTGTTTATGCGAGCGCGACGCGGGGGTTCAAGAGCGGGGCATTCGATCCGCAGAACGTGGCGAGTGCGGCCAATCCCGAATCGATCTGGAACTATGAGCTTGGCCTGCGCACCCAGTTCTTCGACCGGCGGTTGACGTTGAACGCCACGGCCTTCCATTACGACTATCGCGATCTCCAGATATTCAATGGCCTCCTGCAGGGAACCCAGGTCCTGACCTTCCTGCAGAACGCCGGTCGCGCCAAGGTGGACGGACTGGAACTGGAAGGTTCGTTCCTTGCGGTCGAAGGCGTGCGGATCGGCGGAACGCTATCTTTCCTCAATGGGCGCTATTCGCAAGGCACCGTCCTCGCTGATCTTGCCAACGCCATTCCCGGCCGTCCGCCGGCGACACCGGCGATCGTCCAGTATCTCGATGTCGGCGGCAACCGGATGATCCAGTCGACGCGCTTCACCGGAACCGCCTTTGTCGAGATCGAGGTGCCGCTCGGATCGGTGGGAAGGCTGCAATTCTATGCCGACTATTTCCGTCAGTCGCGGCGGTACTTCACGGCCTTCGAGGACCCGACGGTGTCCGCGCCGGCCTACGACACGATCAATGCCAGGCTGACCTATCACCTGCCGGGTGACAACATCTATATTGCCGCCTACGTGCGCAACGCGGGCAATACGCTGGTCACCAGCATCATGTCGCGACAGCCGCCGTTCGGCACCACCGAGACCTATGCGCCGCCGCGCCTGACAGGCATCGAGGTCGGATTCCGCTTCTAGTTTGGGCGTCGGACAGGCGCGCGGGCGGTTCGCGCGGCTTGTCCGCCGGCTGCCTGCAAATGCGAGGATGGCCTCATATGCCGCAGAATGGCAAGAGCGATGCTTCCGATGGCAGTTCGGCAATCGGCAAGATCAATCTTCGTATCCTGCCGTTTCTGTTCTTCGTGATTTTTGCCGCCTTCGTCGACCGGACGAACGTAAGCTACGCCGCCCTGCCGATGTCCTCGCACCTTGGCCTGACGGCGAGCATGTTCGGCTTCGGCGCGGGCATATTCTTCCTGGGCGAGGCGCTCTTCTCGGTTCCCAGCACGATGGCCGCCCGCCGGGCGGGAGTGCACAAGTGGATTCCGCTGTTGATGGTGGGTTGGGGGACTTGCGCCAGTGCGATGGCTTTCGTCACCGGCCCTGTCGCATTCTATGTGCTGAGATTCCTGCTCGGGGTCACAGAATCCGGCGTGATGCCGTCCATGATCCTCGCCGCCGCGCTGTGGTGGCCGGAATCGCATCGGGCGCGGGTCATCACCGGGATTACCTCGGGCACCGGCGTCGCGATGGTCGTCGGCGCGCCATTGGCCGCCGTGCTCATTGAGATCGAGGGGGCGCTGGACCTGGCCGGCTGGCGCTGGCTGTTCCTGTTGGAGGGGCTGCCGGTGATTGCGGTCGGGTTGGTTGCGCTGTTGGTGTTTCGGCCGGCCCCCAGTCCGCGCGATGGCTCAGCCAGAGCCAAAAGCACTGGCTGGCCAGGCAGATGCAAGGCGACGCGGCTCGACGGTCAGAGTCCGGCGACGATGCGCCCCTGCCGCTTTCGTCGCAGCTCGATCTGCTGCTGGTCGCGGCCCTTCTCAATTTCTCGGCGGCCGGCGCAATCGCGACGCTTGGGTTCTGGTTGCCTCAGATCGGTCAGCAATCGCTCGGCTTCTCGCTCGGCGACATTGGACGGCTGCTCGCGCCGCTCTACTTCGTCGGCATAGGCCTGGCCTATATCGTGAGCCATGTCAGCGATCGACGTCAGAGTCGGTACCCGATCGTCGCGGGCTGCTCCGTGGGGACGGCAGCGATCATCGCGGTATCGACGAGCCTCGGCACGACCGTGACGGCCTTCGTCCTCCTGGTGATCGCTTCGCTGGTGGCACGGTGCATGGGCGGCGTGTTCATGGCGGCGATCTCGGAAGACATGACCGGAAGAATTGCCGCCAAGGGCCTTGGCATCGTGATGATCTCGGCCGCGATCGGCATGTTCTGCGGCAACTGGGTGTTCGGCGTCCTGCGCGATGTCAGCGACGGCTTCGGCGCGGGGCTGGGGGCGCTGATGGTGCTGATGACCGTCGCTTGCCTGTGCGCGCTCTATCTCGAGCGCCGCCGGGCTCGGTCCCAAAAATGGCATTTTCGACCGCCTGATGTTGATTGAGCGGGGCAGTGCCGCGCGTACTATGCAGGGTCACGCCTTTCGCAATTGTAAATTCCTCAAGAGCCCGATCCCTGCGGCAATCGCGGCAAGTACCGCAGCCACAGCGATTACCCGGTGCGATTCTTCCCCCGCCAACTGAAAAAGCATGGCGACAAGTGCCGTTCCGGAGATCAGACCGGAAAGGCGGGCAAGCGCCTGCATGCCTGCCGCTCCGCCGCTCCTTTCAGGCGGACCGGATGTCAAGGAGGTACGGTTGTTGGGTGTCTGGAACAATCCAAAGCCGATACCGCACGTCAGCGAACAGATGGATAGCACGGCCAAAGATGTCGAGCCTAGGGCCAGGGTGAATCCGATCAGGCCAAGGGCAAGCACGGCTGCTCCCAAGGCCTCGAGTTGACCAGGATTATGCTCGGTTCGGTGGCCGGCGACGATTGCACCTATTGCTGTCGCGATAGCCCAAGGCGTGAGCACAATACCAATCTTGAACGTGTCGAGTCTGAAGTGGGTGTGCAGGATGAAGGGCAAGGACACCATTGCCATCATCTGCGCGGCATAGACGAAGAAAGAGGAAGAATAGGCGATTTTCAACGGACGGATACGCAACAGATCGACCGGGAGGATGGGGGTGCTTTGGTGTCTTGAGATCGCGACAAGTCCGCTCAACGCGATGATTCCCATTCCTGTTTGCAAGACTACGGGCCAACCGAACTCACCATGCGCGAACTGGACAAGGCCGAGTGAAGACAGTCCCAGAGCAAGAATGTACAAGGCCGTAGAACGCATGTCGAAGCTTGGCGAATTGCCTCGCTGCCTTGGGAAAGTGAACGCTCCGACCGCGAATGCGGCGACGCCGAGCGGAACGTTGAGCGCGAATAACCACGGCCAATCCAGAAATCTAAGGATCACTGCGGCGATGCCCGGCCCAGCCGCCGACCCGATGGCGATCACCAGGGCGTTGTATCCGATTCCACGCCCTAACAGTTCTTTCGGATATATGAATCGGACGAGTGCCCCGTTGACCGCTATCATTCCTGCCGCCCCAAGACCCAGGAAGAACCGCGAAACCACGAGAACCGTCAAGTCGCGGGACAATGCGCAGGCGGTCGAGGCGGCGACAAACAGCGCAAGCCCCGACAGATAGACTCGGTAATAGCCGAAACGTTCACCCAGCGCGGACAACGGAAGCAGCGTGGACAGGACCGCAATCTGATAGGAATTGATGACCCAAATCGAATAGACAGGCTCTGCGCCGAGATCTCGCGCGATCACTGGAAGGGCGATATTGGCGATGGTGCCGTCGATAGTAGAGATTGCGATGATCAGCCACATGGCGCTGGCCGCGAACCATCGCTTGGGAGCCGGTAACCCGTCCGTCTGTTCTGACTCTGGTTTCAATCGGCTGCTTGCGGTATTCTGATACCCTGATCGGGTGTGCTGTGGGAATGAAATTTTGTCTTCCAATCTAATTCATGATTCTTTTCTATGACCTGGCGGTTTCTCTCCAGGTGCTGCCATGAATCAACCTGCGACTAGACCGCCATCAGCCTTGATATCAGAGCCGGTAATGAACGAACTTTCATCCGAAGCAAGAAAGAGAGCTGCGTAAGCAATTTCGTGTGGCTTGCCGGCACGTTTGAGCATGTGGCGGCCCAGTACGGTAGTGACCCAATCCGCATCTTTGAGCAACTCTAGCGTCTGTTTCGTTTCAATCACGCCGGGAGAAATGGAATTGACCCGGATGCCTAGCGGCGCTCCTTCTGCCGCGAGTTGGCGAGTCATGGCGATTATTGCACCTTTTGCGGCTGCGTGGGCGGTCGAATCCAATTCACGCATGCCCAATCCACCCGGCGGTGGACGCTGTGGAGATCACGGATCCACCCTGCCTGCTCAGATACTCCCAGGCAGCGCGGGTCAAATTGAAGACGAGATGCAGTTCCTCATTGATCGTGCTGTGCCAGACGGAATCGGGCATAGATGAAAAAGGGGCGAAATAGGCCATGGCGGCATTGTTGTAGAGAACGTCGATCCGCCCATGCGACCTGATGGCCAGATCGACGAGTTCCCGGCAGCTCTCTGGATTTGTCAGATCGCAAGGGTGCATGGAGACCATGCTTCCGCCTTTGGACCGAACTTCGGCAAGCGTTGCTTCGGCAGCACTCGGATCGATATCGCAGCCCACCACATGCGCGCCCTCCTTTGCGAAGAGCCACGCCGTGGCCTGTCCGATACTCCCGCCGGTGCCTGTAATCACGCAGACTTTCCCTGCTAATCGTCCAGACATCAAGGGGCTCCCTTCGACTGCAATGCAACAATGCCTGATCGAAGCCGGACGTCAGTCTGTCCGGTCCCGAAGTGCCTGGGTGCCGGTGGAGTACGGCCCGCGACGGGTGCGGTCAAGCTCCGAACGGCTGCGGAATCTGAGGGCGATCCTGGACGAGCCCCGCCGCACCGACATCCGTCGCAACGGCCATCCATGCAAATTTGGCATTATATTCATCCAAACAATTCAATAGACAGATAATTCATGCGGGTTTAGTCCAATCCAGAGATGCAGCACGGAATGCTGGAGGAGAGGCGCCATGAGTTTAAACCAAGCCTTGCACGAGGCTGTCGATTGGCGGAACGGGCGGATCGCCGCAGGCGTCAATTTTGATGAACAGTTGTACCGCACAGAGCGCCGCAAGGTCTTCGACCGCGCGTGGCTGGTCGTCGGCCACGAACAGATGATTCCCCGCCCAGGGGATTACGTGTCGAGCTATATGGGTGAAGTGCCGGTCATCGTCGTGCGCGACAGCGGCAGCCAAGTTCGTGTACTTGTCAACCGATGCCCTCACCGCGGCAACCAGATTTGCGTACACGATCGCGGAAAGACTAAAGGCTTCACTTGCTCGTATCATGGGTGGAGCTTTTCGCTAGACGGCACTCTGGTCGGCGCGCCCATGGAAAAGGCGCTTTACGGCAGAGAGCTCGATAAGGCGCAGTGGAGCGTGGAGCGCGTGAAGAACGTGGCGAGTTTTCATGGTCTCATTTTCGCATCATTCGATCCGGATGCCCCTCCGCTCGAGCAGTGGCTTGACGAGGATACGCGATGGTGGCTCGAGAACTTCGTACTTGCCCTGCCATTGGGGGGGCTTGAAGTTCTTCACGGATTCCACCGCAACAGTGCCAAGGGTAACTGGAAGATTGTTGCCGAGAATTTCATCGGCGACAACTATCATTTCTTTGCCGCAACGCACCATTCGTATTTCTCGGCCGTCAATGCATTCCAGAATGCGGGCGAACTCATTCCCATCGTAACCTATCCCGACGTGGCGAGGGCGGGTGTCACGCTTCGCGAACTCAGTTGCGGCGGAAACGGCAGGGCGACCTTGCTCGGGCTGGGCCTGGTGTCGATCGAAGACGATGTACTGCATGAGCAGGATCTCGCCGATGCCAAAAGGCTGGGCAGGGAAGCTGTCGAATGGGTTGAATACCGGCACCGGCGGTTGTCCGAAGTCCTCGCCGGCAGGCCGCGGAAGCCATTCGGTTTTATGAACGGCCTGCTGTTCCCAAACCTTGGCCTCATGGGCAATTATTCGCCCATGCTTGGCCGGCACTTCCACCTGTTTCATCCCAGGGGCGTTCTGGAACATGAGTCCTGGCAATGGACGATGGTGGAGAAGGATGCTCCGCAGTCGGTCAAGGATATTGCGGTGCAGCGTGTGTACCAAGGGCAATACATGGCTGGCCTTCTGGCGCCCGACGACATCGAGAACTTCGAACGCATCGTGGATGCCGGCCGCCCTGAACGGAGCTGGAGCCGTCCGATGAACTACGGGTTGCAGCTCGATCGGGAGGTGGAAGGTGAAAGCGGACTTCCCGGCCGCCTGGGGCCGAACCCCAACGAGATGAATCAGCGGCAGTTCTACCGCTGCTGGCTTCAGATGATGGAGGCAGCGTAGTCTTATGACGGATTGGAATACATATAGAGAGATCGAGGACCTGCTCTTCCGGGAGGCCCACCTGCTCGATGAGCGACGGTTCCACGAGTGGCTCGATCTCTTTGCCGATGACGCAATCTACATCTTGCCATTACGCGAGAATCTGCAGGGCGATGTTCCGCCCGCCGGGCATCCGGTCATCAAGGACGACAAGGACATGCTGAGAGCGCGGGTCCATGCGCTCCATAGCGGACATACAAATGCCGAAACACCGCCGTCGATGACATGCCACATGGTGGCGAACGTCGTGGTGGATGAGGTTTCGCAAGGCGAAGCGGCGGTACGCAGCGCTTTCATGATCCGGCAGGTCAGAAAGCAGCATGACGAAGCCTGGTGGACAGGTCGTAGACATGACGCGCTGCGTCTCGAAAGTGGGGGATGGAAGATCTTCAGGCGCGAGGTACTGCTCGATGCCACGATCCTGCCTCGCGGTATCCATATCTTTTTCTGAATATTCCGGCAGCCGGGAAGCCATCCTTGTGCCGATGAACGACAATTCCTTGGGAGAACGCGCAATGACCAGTGTTGATCCGGCGGCGACCGGAAAGATCGTCAAGGCCGGCGACTATAACGTGCACTATCACGAAGCTGGCGAAGGGCCGCCGGTCATAATGCTCCATGGTGGTGGGCCGGGGGCGACCGGATGGTCGAATTTCGCAGGGAACCTCCCGGCCTTCGCGAAATCGCACAGGACTCTCCTGGTCGACATGCTCGGTTTCGGCAAGTCGGCATCGGCTGTCTACGATAAAGAGGCCGCCACGACCGTGCGAGCGCGCGCCTTGCGCGATCTGATGGACGTACTCGGCATTGAGCGGACCAGCTTTGTCGGAAATTCGATGGGAGGAACGGTCGCTTCGGCGTTTGCCGTGGATTACCCTGATCGCGTCGACAAACTGGTGTTGATCGGCGCTTCTGGGATGTCGCGCACGTTGCTCGCGCCTCAACCGACCGAGGGACATCGCAGAATCACCGAGGCGGTGAACGATCCCACCGTCGAAACCATGCAGGCCCTGATCAATGTTATGCTTTACGATCCCAGCATCGTTTCGAAGGAAATGATCGAGGATCGGGTCGCCGCGGCAAGGAACGCGGCACACAGGGATGCCGCGGCGCGGTCGACCGCGCCCTGGCGCGACCAGTCGCAGGAGTTTGCGAGGATAAAGGCCAAGACGCTCATTACGTGGGGGAGGGAAGACCGTGTAAACCCCCTTGAAATAGGTCTGTTCCTGTTCCGCGAGATACCCGAATCCAGAATGTACATTTTCAAGTATTGTGGACATTGGGCCCAAATAGAACATCGGGACGAATTCAACCGCGTTGCGCTGGACTTTCTTGGGAGCGATTGAATGTCCTGTAGCCTGGAGGTGCGTGTCTGCTCCGTGAATGATGTTCCCGAGGACGGTGGGATCGGATTCGATCTTGAAGGGCTTCCGGAGTCGATTGCGATTTTCAAGCATCAGGGGGAATATTTCGCTGTTGCTGAAATGTGCACTCATGGCGATTTCTCGCTTGTCGGAGGCGAAATCGAGGACTGCCAGGTGGAGTGTCCCATGCATTTCGCACGTTTCGACCTTCGCACGGGCGCTTGTACATTCCCTGCCTATGTCCCGTTGAGGACTTATCCGATCAGAGTGGAGGGGGGAGAGATATTCGTCGATCCCTCGCCGAACGTCTAACCATCACACCTAGGATGCACCATGTTTGTTCTTGGGATCGCCTGCTCACATGCCCCAACGCTGCTGCTTCCCACCGACATGTGGGAGGAGACATATCGGGCGATGGCGGGTGATGTTCCGCAGCCGAACGCTGCAAGCTCCGAAGACAAGCGGACCTTGGAGGATACCAGGCTGCGCCTCGATTCAGGGATCGAGAAAATGAAGCAGATGCTGACTCGGTCGAGACCGGATGCAATAGTCATTATCGGTGACGATCAGCGCGAGGTGTTCCCATCATGGCTGAATCCGGCATTGGCGGTATTCTGTGGCGAGGAAATAAGCGGACACACGCTCCATAATTACCGGAATAGACCGGGCATCAACCAGAAGATCAACCTGGCCGGCTCCCCCAAGTTGGGCCGGGACATCGTTTCGGGCCTGATCGAGCGCGGGTTCGATCCCTTGGCCCTAGCCAAATTTGGGCTGTCGGGCGAGGAATACGAAATCGGGCACGCATTCGCGCGCCCAGCCCATTTTCTCGGACTGGCCGAATTGGGTGTCCCAGTCGTGCCCCTGTTTCTGAACATGTATTACGACCCGCTTCCCAGCGGCCAGCGCTGCTACGATATGGGTGCTGCCTTGCGCGAAATCATCGACGACCAGTCGCAGCGGATCGCGGTAGTCGCATCCGGCGGGTTGTCGCACGATCCGCTAGGTCAGCGGGCGGGCTGGATAGATCAGCGTCTGGACCGGTGGGTGCTCGATCGGGTCGCCAGCGGCGATGGTCATGCGTTGACCTCGTTGTACACATTCGAATCCGATACCCTCGTTGGAGGCACCGGCGAAATCCGGTCATGGATTGCCATGGCAGGAGCCGTCGGCGCGTTGCCCGCCGAAGTCATTGATTACGTCCCGCTGCATCACGCGGTGACGGGACTCGGGTTTGCTGTGTGGGCGCCACATGAACCTTCCTACAATTGAAACTTTCAAATTCTGGAGTGCACTATGTCAACGAATCAAGCATCGAAGCCGGCCGGCTCGCAGGCAAGGGCGCGACAGGACCGCATGGTGGAACGCGCCTTGCGCGAATGGGGCGGGCAGGTCGATGGGAAGGTGGCCGTCGTCACAGGGGGCGCTCGCGGTCTTGGAGAGGTCATGGGCCGTGCCTTGTCGCGGGTGGGGGCAAAGGTGGTCGCCATCGACAAGAGCTGGGCCGGGGCAGACGCGTTGCGTCAGTCGTTGGAGGCGGGCGGCGGGCTCGCCGTCCAGGCTGACATCACAAGCGATGCAAGCCTGGACGCGGCCTATGGGCAGGTCATGGAAAAGTACGGCACCGTCGACATCCTGATCAACAACGCCGCCTTGGTCTCGGAGACGCTGTTTCCGCCGACGGGGCATCGCGACACTCTCGATACGACGGATGAGGACTGGGAGGCGATGTTCCGCGTGAACGTCTTCGGAACGGTCAAAGTGACCCGCCGCTTCGTCGTGCCGATGCGCGAAAAGCGACAGGGCAGTATCATCAACGTCGTAAGCAGCGGTGTCTTGGCGGTCGCCAACGGCGGGGCCTACTTCGGAGCCCGGCCTTGGACCGCCGAAATGCCCTACCAGGCCACGAAGGCCGCGGTCACCGTATTCGGGTTCTATCTTGGAGAGGAACTGCAGAAGGAAGGCATTGCGGTGAATTCCATCATGCCTGGTCATACACGCACTTCATGGTTTGATACCACGGCAAGAGCCTTCAACGAAGGCGGGATAGTCTATTTCAATCGTCCCGTTGTGTCCGAGCACCTGCTTCCGCTCACCCTGTTTCTTTCGACGCAAAGCGCCGAAGGCGCGACAGGGCGACTCTATTTCGCGCCGGAATGGAACTACGATTACGGTTACGGAGATTACGCCGCATGGCAGGACCAGGAATTGCCCGGCGACATGGAAGCGATGTACGGCGGCCTCGAGGCCGCGACGCCGCCCTTCGGCAGATCGGGTGTATCGCAGCTTTCCTTCGATGCCCAGAGCGCGCTGTTCGTGGCAGGGCTGGGGGGCTTGAAAAAGCACGATGGTTAGGCCGGTCAATAGACTGGGGCCATACCCGGGAACTTCGCTTCGCTGCGCAGCGCCCGGACCCTTCGATTGCCGGCTCTGTCATGGTCGGCGCCACGGGGGCGCTTGGATGAAAGGAAGAAGCTCATGCCGATAGCTAAATTCGAAAATGTCGTACCTTCGATGTCTTTTCTGGAGCAGCAAGAGATCGACGCGAATGGTCCTGTGGTCCTGCTGAATACATTCACGGTCCCACTCGAACAAGTTGATGCAATGCTCGAAAATTGGCGCGAGGATGCCCTGATCATGAAGCGGCAGCCGGGGTTTATTTCGGCGCAGCTTCATTGTGGCGTCGGTGCTCCCAATGTTATTGTCAACTATGCCGTGTTTGAGTCCATGGATGCCTACCGCGCGGCGTTCAGGAACCCCGAATTCCAGGCCACAATCGCCAAGAGCCCGGAAGGCGCTGTAATGAGCCCTGTGTTGCTGCAAAAGCTGGCGGTTGAAGGGGTTTGCGTCGTTTAGGAATTGTCAGAAAGGGCCGGTAATTGGGTTCTATACCTTGTTGCGGCGGCAAGTTGAGAATGGGGAGGAGGATAGTATGAAGCGAATTTCGGCATTGATGGTGGGAGTCGCGCTGGCTGGGCTTTGTGGTTCGGCTTCGGCGTTTGCGCAGGATGCTGCGGGCCAGCGGGGGGCGGAGGCTTCGGGTGACGAGGATGGCGGCGACATCGTCGTCACGGCACGCAAGCGCAGCGAACTGCTTCAGAATGTTCCGATTGCGGTATCGGCGATCACCGAGGAGACGGCGGCACGCAGCGGCGTGACGGGGATCGAGGCGGTGACGTTTTCGACGCCGAACCTGCAGTTCAACCGCGAGATTTCGCAGGGCGCGACCCCGTTCCTGCGCGGGGTGGGTTCTCCCCAGGCCTCGGCCGGCGGCGAGTCGCCGGTGGCGGTCTATATCGACGATGTCTATATCGGTTCGCCCAACGGCAACATGTTTGAGTTCAACAATATTGCCTCGGTCCAGGTGCTCAAGGGGCCGCAGGGCACGCTGTTCGGGCGCAATGCCACAGGCGGCGTGATCCAGGTGCAAACCAAGGCGCCTTCGTTCGATCCGGCCATGGAGATCAGGGCCGGCTACGGCAATTACGACACCTATTCGGGCGCTGTCTATGCGACGGCGGGCCTCGGCGAAAATGTCGCGTTCAACATCGCAGCCTCGGGCAGCAAGCAGAATGATGGTTGGGGCCGTTCGCTGATAACGGGCCGCGAGATCCATAAGGGCTGGGACTGGAACGTTCGCGGCAAGCTGCTGTTCCAGGCCGGCGAGAACACTGAGCTGACGCTCAGCGGTGACTACGGCAAGCAGAGTTCGGACATCGGTTCGAACGCCACCGTTTATCCTGGCTCGGTTGCTTTGTCCGGTCCTACTTTCCAGGGCCGCAACACGCAGACGGCGGGACTCGATTTCGCCGACGTGAAGCAAGGCGGTGTCAGCCTCAAGATCGACCACGAAGCGTCCTTCGCCGATCTGGTGAGCATCACGGCGTACCGCTACACCAAGGTTGCGTTCGATCTCGACCAGGATCTCGGTATGGCGCCGCTGGTCCAGGTGGGTACCGTGGTCACGCCGACTAAGACCTTCACCCAGGAACTGCAGATCGTCTCGAAGCCCGACAGCCCGATCAAGTGGATTGTCGGCCTCTACTACCTGCACACCAAGACGGGTTACGATCCGAGCCGTTCCTCCGGTGTGTTCATCGTCGGTCCCTATGCCGGCGTGGGCGTTACCAATTCCGTCTCGCTTTTCGACACGCAGAAGCTGAACTCCTACTCGGCGTTCGGCGAGGCGACCGTGCCGGTCCTTTCGGATACCAACCTGACGGTTGGCCTGCGCTACACCCGCGACGTCTACGATCTGCAGGTTGATGGCCGCGTCGGTGACGACACGTTCACGATCCCGGACGCGCGCGGCGCGCCGTTCGCAAAGCACGACGTGTTCCCGAAGCTGACCTATCGGGCGATTCTGGATCACAAGTTCACCCCCGACATCATGGCCTACGCCTCCTACAGCCGGGGTTTCCGCAGCGGCGGCTATCAGCTCGCCTTCCCCGGTACCTCGGTGGCGCCGGCTGCGGTGGTCAAGCCCGAAGTGCTGGATGCCTTCGAAGTCGGCCTCAAGACCCAGTTCTTCAATGGGGCGCTTACGCTCAATGGCGCGGCATTCTATTATGACTACAAGAACATGGCGATCAGCTTCGTCCAGCCCGGCGGCAACCTCATCGAGAACGCGGCCGCCGCCCGGATCAAGGGCCTGGACATCGACTTCATCGCGAACCCGGTCAAGGGGCTGCGGATCAGTGGCGGCATCGGCATCCTCGATGGGGAATACACCGACTTCCCCAATGGCCCGATCCTGCTTCCGCTCACCACGCCGACGCCCGCCAATTGCTTTGCGCCACCGCCGCAGCAAGTCGCGGGCGGCAACCTGGTCTGCTCGGGCAATCTGAGCGGCAAGACGACGATCAGGACACCTAAGTTCACCCTGACGCTGGCTCCCAGCTACACGTTCGAGACGGGGATAGGTTCGTTCACGATCGGGGCCAACTACTACCACAACTCGGGCTTCTTCTGGGAGGTGAGCAACCGCACCTCGCAGGCGGCCTACGATGTCATCAACGGCTCGCTCTCCTGGAAATCGCCGAGCGATTCCTTCGAGATCCGCCTGTGGGGCAAGAACCTGACCGACAAGTACTACGCGGTCTATTCCAGCCCCACCCAGCTCAACGACTTGCTCGCCCCCGCAGCACCCCGGACCTATGGCGTAACCGCTACCGTCAGGTTCTGAGCAAGGAAAAATCAGGCTGGCATCGATTGTAAATGCAGTGGCCAGGTGAAAGAGGTCAACTGGTCACTGCCATTTGGACGCGAGCAAACCAAAGTGGCCCGCTCGGTTCCGCAACGCCAATTGGCTATATGCGACCTATCTTGCGTTTCTGATATGGCGTACAAATAGCTCGGCTGGCGGTGCGAGTGCCCGGCGCGCCGACCAATACATCCAGATGGGTGTCATGATGGGGCCGCGTTCGTCGCATAGTACTGGCCAGGTCGAATCGGCGTTGCTCTGGATGATGTCGTCTCCCACAATGCCCACTCCCAAGCCGGCGCGTGCCATCGACACAGTTGTCGAGATGTTGACGGATTCGTGGACGATATCCAATCCGAGCCCGAGTTCACGCAGCGTCGGCTCCAGAAGCCGCCGCGAAAGACTAAGCGGACCACCGGTGACGACGGGAACATTGGCGAGATCGGACACCAATATTTTCTTCCGGTGACGCCAGGGGTGATCGTCTGAAGTAACCACGATGATTCGTGCTTCGCCAAGTTGCTTGCCGACAAGGTTGGGATCAGCCTGAACGAGCGACGTGAGAAAATCGACCTCGCCAAGCACCAGCGCTTCCGTGCGCGGCAACTCGGAAAGTTCGTGGAGCGCGACGTGGACTTGGGGGTGTTCGCGGCGAAATCCGCCTATCAGCGGCATCAGAAACTTGGGTATATGGGGATAGGCACATGCGATCGTGACCAATCCAGCCCGGCCGACCGAAAGTTCGCGGCCCATCACGAGAAATTTCTCGGCCCGCGAAAGCAGCTGCTCGGCCTGCGGGAGCAGTAAGGAGCCGGAACTGGTAAGCCGCACTCGCCGCCCGAACCGTTCGAACAGTGCAACGCCGAGATTTTCCTCGAGCGCTTTCGTTTGCCGCCAGAGCGAAGGTTGGGCAACGTCAAGCTCGGACGCCGCCCGGGTGAACGAGCCGAATTGCGCGACGGCAACGAAGTAGCGGAGTTGCTGCAGATCCATTTATATTCCGAGAGCATTGTTTTCATTCAATCAATGCTATGGACGAATTATCTGGCGCCGCATAGACAGAATCTCGTTTGACCGTTCACAAGCGGTCAACGAGCGTGGATGGTCGACATGAGTAAGAGTTTAGATCTAAATTTCAATCAGTTGGGATTGCGTGGCCTGTTCTACGGTGGAGGTTGGCACAAACCTGTGGCGGTCGGATATGCGCCGACGCTGTCTCCCGGTTCCGGCCGGAGTATCTGTGACGTCGCTCAAGCGACGGCGCCTGATGTGGACGCTGCAGTTGCCGCGGCACGATCCGCTTTTCCGGCGTGGCAGGCGGTTTTGCCGCTCGAACGGGCAAGAATACTGCGGTCAATAGCGGACGTCATTCGGCGGCATTCGCGAGAACTGGTCGAAATCGACGCGGAAAATTGTGGCAACCCGGTATCCGAATTAATGGGGGATGCCGCGACGGCGATTGCCATGCTCGAGTTCTTTGCCGGTCTCGTTACCGAGATGAAGGGACAATCGATTCCGTCTGGTCCAAACGCGGTTAATTTTAGCCTGCGTCAACCCATGGGCGTAGTCGCACGGATTCTGGCCTTCAATCATCCCTTCATGTTCTGCGCGGCGAAAATTGCCGCGCCGCTGGCAGCCGGGAACACGGTGATTGTGAAGCCGCCGGAACAGGCCCCGCTGTCCGCGCTGCGTCTGGCCGAACTTCTCGAGGACGTTTTGCCACCGGGCGTTTTCAATGTTCTCCCAGGGGGGAGCGAAGCGGGGTCGGCTCTTGCCGAACACCCGCATGTCGCAAAAGTGTCGGTGATTGGCAGCGTAGCCGCAGGACGCAATGTCATGCGGGCGGCAAGCGAGACGATAAAGCCAGTCCTGTTGGAACTGGGTGGAAAGAACGCGTTGATCGCGTTCCCGGACGCCGATCCGGAAGCGGTCGCCGATGCGATGGTCCAGGGGATGAATTTTGGCTGGTGCGGGCAATCGTGCGGATCGACCAGCCGAGCCTACGTCCAGGAAGCGATCTACGAGACCGTATTGGGGCTGCTGCCAGACCGGATCGGGCGCTACAAGCCAGGTGTGCCTACCGATCCCGGCACGACCATGGGGGCACTGATCAGCGAGAATCACCTGGACCGCGTTCTCGACTACATCGCTTCCGCGAAGGCGGAAGGAGCCCGTCTGCTGACCGGCGGCGGGCGTCCATCGGACCCGGTCCTGTCCGGCGGCTACTACCTCGAACCGACGGTCTTCTGCGACGTCACCTCCTCGATGCGGATCGCACGGGAGGAAATATTCGGCCCGGTCCTCTCGGTACTCAAATGGACCGATGAGCAAGAAATGCTGGCGCAGGTCAACGCGCTGGACTTCGGTCTGACCTGTTCGATCTGGAGTCGCGATATCGATGCCGCTTGCCGAACCGCCTTGGCGGTGGAAGCCGGCTTCGTCTGGATCAACGAGGTTTCGAAGCATTACCTCGGTGCGCCGTATGGCGGGGTGAAACAATCGGGTATCGGCAGGGAAGAATGCCTCGACGAACTCATCAGCTTCACGCAGGAAAAGAACATTCACATACGCATTTCGCCTGCATCGTAATCAGGCGCGGCAACAAACGTATTTGTGAATAGATCATTTTCGGGAAAATAATTTCATGTCGGTAGAAAAACCCACTCCCTTCCATTCGAGTGAAGCGCAATTCGGCTCCGACGTCATTGCGGAAACGCTGCGTGATGCAGGCATCCCCTATATCGCTCTCAATCCGGGAGCCAGTTTTCGCGGGCTGCATGACAGTCTGGTAAATTACCTTGGCAACGAGCGGCCGAGCATGCTGCTTTGCCTCCATGAGGAGCACGCGGTTGCCATTGCCCATGGCTATGCAAAGGTTACGGGCCGCACGATGGCGGCAGCCGTGCATTCGAACGTAGGCCTGTTTCATGCGACGATGGCAATGTTCAACGCCTGGTGCGATCGCATGCCCGTGGTGGTCGTCGGTGCGACCGGTCCGGTCGACGCGGCCAAACGGCGTCCGTGGATAGACTGGATTCACACCGCCCGGGACCAGGGCGCGATCGTGCGCCCATACGTTAAATGGGACGATCAGCCTGCATCCGTTGCGGCTGCGCGGGAGTCGGTCGTTCGAGCAATCCAGGTGGCGCAGACTTATCCGCAGGGGCCGGTCTATGTGAATTTCGATTCCGAGGTACAGGAAACGCGGCTTGGAGAGGCTCTACCTTCCCTGAACCTCGCGCGAATGATGCCTTCGGTTGCGAACGGCCCTTGTATGGAGGCTGTCAGCAAGGCCGTTGCGGCCCTCGAAGGAGCTGAGCGCCCTGTGGTGATGATCGGCCGGGTCTCGCGCGATGCGTCCGCCTGGAAAGATCGCATCGCTCTTGCCGAGGCGCTGGGCGCTAAAGTCGTCACGGATCTGAAGGTCGCCGCAGCCTTTCCGACCGAGCACCCATTGCACGTCGGCACGCCCGCCTACTTCGCCGATGCCGAAACGATGGCTGCATTGAGGGACGCGGACGTTATCCTGAGCCTGGACTGGGTGGATCTCGCCGGCACGATGAAGATGAGTATCGGCGACGCGGAATATCCGACCGTGATCCATGCTTCGCTCGATCATGTCCTGCACAACGGTTGGAGCATGGATCATCAGGCACTGCCACTGGTCGATGTGGCGTTCGCCTGTAGCCCGGATTCCGCTGTCGCCTCCATCCTCAAAAAGCTCAAGAAGACGAGTTCGGCCTCCCATGCTATGGAAGCCGCGCCGATCCCCGACGTGGAATTGTCCGGACCGATTTCGGTGGACGGGCTGGGTATCGCCCTGCGGCACGCATCCCAGGGACATCCCGTATCGCTTCTCCATGTCCCACTTTCCTGGAATGCGGCGATCTGGCCGCTGCGCGGTCCATACGATTTCCTCGGTTCCGATGGGGGCGGTGGTATCGGGGGCGGGCCGGGCATTGCGGTCGGTTCGGCTCTGGCCCTGCGCGATTGCCTGCCCGAGATGCTGCCGATCGCCATTTGCGGCGACGGCGATTTCATCATGGGGGCCACCGCGATCTGGACTGCCGTGCACTATCGCGTGCCGCTGCTGGTCGTGGTCGCCAACAACCAGTCGTTCTATAACGATGAACTGCACCAGGAGAGAGTCGCACGCATCCGCGGGCGCCCGGTGGAGAACAAGTGGATCGGCCAGCGAATGATCGATCCGGAAATCAACATCGGCGAACTGGCGAGCGCTCAAGGTGCAGTGGCATTCGGCCCGGTTCACGACGGAGCGGAGCTTAACGATGTCTTCCGCAGGGCCATCGCCGAGGTCAGGTCCGGCCGCGTGGCGGTCGTCGATGTGCGGGTGCGCCCCGGATACAATCCGAACATGGCATCGGCCCTCACGCGGGACGGGAAATAGCGCCTGCTTTTCCGAAGCCCCGGCGCACCCGCCCAAATCACGCCACGCATACTCTGCTCGTTCGTGCTGAGGAAGGCCGAGAGTGGAGGTCGAGGGCCTGTCTCGAAGCCCCGGGCGTGGCGCGAGGCCCTTCGACACGGTGTTTCAGCCTTCAACTTCAACACCTACTCAGGGCAGACGAAGCAGCTGGACACCTCGAAGAACCGTCTGATTTCGGCATGATGGCGACGTGAAGGCGCGCGAGTGGATGGTGAGCCCCGGTTTCGGGGGCTGATCCGCTGATTTCCGTGTCGGAACCGACTGCAGGGGCTGGCTTTTGCGTCATGCGGGCGCAGGACGCCCCTCAAGCCAGGCAAGACGCTGGAAGTTATAGGCCAGGTTCGCCATTCCGATCTTGATGCGGGCTCGCGCGATGCCCTTGGCGAGGAATGCTTCGTTCTTCTTCGACCGGTAGGCCGTATCGGCCCAGATCCCCGAGCCGGTGTTGTCCTTGCTGACCACGTCAGGCAGCCGGGCACCGTCATGGGCATTGGCGGCACTGGCATGGCCATGGGTGCGGTCGATGCCTATATGGTTCTTGTAGCCGAACATCGGGATGGCGAGGTCGACCGGCTTCGCCGCCTTGGAAGCGGCGCCCTCCTTCACTTGGCCTTGGTGTACTTGACGCGTAAGCGGTAAAAATCCCCCACGTAGTGGTGGAGCGGCCGTGGCGGGTTTGACCCTGTAATTTCGGCGATCAAGCGGCGGTGGCGATGTTGCTCATTTCGAACATGGTTTGTCCGGCGTGTGTATCGATCCAGTTGTATGGGAGCAGGTCGTCGATTGGATCGGTGTCGGATCGGGTGATGATCCGGGAGAGCGCATCGGAGAGATAAGCGTAGGGCTCGATGTCCAGCATCTTGCAGGTTTCGACCAGTGAGGCGATCGCCGCCCAGTTTTCGGCGCCGAGCTGGTGACCGGCGAACAACGCATTTTTTCTCTGGAGAGTCACCGGCCTGATGGCCCGTTCGGCGGAGTTGTTGTCGAGTTCGATCCGGCCGTCGTAGAGGAAGCGGGTGAAGCCACCCCAGCGCTTCAGTGCATATTTCATTGCATCGCTCGTCGCCGAGCCGGCCATGATGCGGGGACTGGTGGCGACGAACCAGGCGTGGAGCTTGTCGACCAGCGGACGGCTTCGCTCCTGTCGGACAGCGAGGCGCTCCTCGGCCGGATACCCTCGGACTTCCTTCTCGATGGAGTAGATTCTGGCGATGCGCTGCAATGCATCCTGCGCTATCGGAGCATCGCTGCCCGCATCCATAAACTTGCGGCGCAGATGGGCCCAGCAGTAGGATTTCTCGACGCCAGCATTGGCGCTGACGTCCTTGCCGAACTGGTCGTAGGCTTGCCAGGCATCGACCTGCAGGATGCCCTGGTAGGTTCCGAGCAACTGTTTGGCCCACATCTTTCCGCGACCCGGCAGGTAGGTGTAGAGCGCCAGCGGCGGATCGGCACCGCCATGGGCCCGGTCGTCACAGACGATGACCCACATGTAGCCGGTTTTGGTCTTGCCGGTTCCCGGCGCCAGCACCTTGACGGTGGTTTCGTCGACGAACAGCCGTGATCGGACAAGCGCATCCACGCGCATCCGGTTGACGATCGGCATCAGCGCCGCGATGCCCCGGCCGACCCAGTTGGCCAGCGTGGCGCGGCTGATCTCGATGCCCTGCCGCGCGAAGATCTTCGACTGACGGTAAAGCGGAAGGTGATCGCAGTATTTGTTGATGAGCACATTCGCGATCAGTGCCTCGGTGGGCAAGCCGCCGGGCACCACATGTGCCGGTGCCGACGCCTGGTGTACGCCGTCGGTGCAGCAGCGGCAGGCATAGCGCGGCCGGATCGTCACCATGACGCGGTGTTGCGCCGGGATGATGTCGAGCCGCTCGCAGCGGTCCTCCCCGATTCTGTGCAGCGCGCCGCCGCAGGCGCATTCCAGGTTGTCGGGCTCGATCACCACCTCGAAGCGCGGCAGATGCGCCGGCAGCGATGCCCGCTCCGCGCCGGCAGGCCGCCGCTTGCGAGGCCTGAGGCCATAACGCTCGGTTTCCTCATCCGTCTTGTCCTGCAGGCCCTGGGCTTCGCCAAGGGCGACTGCCTGGTCTTCCAGCGCCAGGGCGAGCTGATCGGCGGACAGCTTTTCAGAGCGCTTGCCGAAGGTCGTGCGGTTGATCAGCTTGAGGATATGCTCGAGCCGCGCCGTGCGGGCGCGCTCGGCCAGCAGCATCGCCTTGAGCTGCTCGACGTCGTCGGGAAGCTCGTCGTATCCGGCCTCTGCGCCAGGTCCGACAGGGGGTTCAGGATGCGCCGCCACGCCCGTATCCTAACGGATTTTGCGCCGCCAGAAACGGCCTTGCGCCAAGCGGATTCAGGCATGCGACCTACTGCGCATGTAACGGTTTGGGCACTCGCGGAACATGCACGCGCGACCAGTCCAACCCTTCGATCAGCGCCGAGGCTTGCGCCGCCGACAGCTTCATCACCCCGTCTCCCGGGCGTGGCCAACGGAACTTTCCATCGTGCAGGCGCTTCGTCACCAGCACCAGCCCGGTTCCGTCCCAGACCAGGAGCTTTATCCGGTCCGCCCTGCGCGCCCGGAAGATAAACAGCATGCCAGAGAAAGGATCGAGTCTGAGCTCGCGCTCGACCAGCGAGGCGAGGCCCACCATTCCTTTCCTGAAGTCTACGGGCTGCGTCGCAACCAGCACCTTTAAGGGGCCAGGCGGGATGATCACGCGCTCACCTGCACGGCCAGCAGCACCCGCTCGATATGATCGGCGCTCACGTCGTCGGGCACGCGGATCACCAAGCCGCCGGTCTCGATGACGATCTGTCCGCTCACCGATTGCGGCGGCGGGCCGGGCAATGCGCCAGCATTCTCCCTCTCGACCATCGCCGGAACGAAACTCATGGCCTCCGCCCGTTCCCGCAATCCTCGACGCCATGTGTACAGCTGCTGCGGAAACAGCCCGTGTCGGCGCGCCACCGCCGACACATTCGCTCCAGGCTCCAGGCTCTCCGCAATAATCCGCGCCCGGGCCTCCGGTGTCCACCGGCGCTTGCCACCGGCGGTTTCGATCACATCAAGCCGTTCCGCACGGCCCGGCACGCTCGTTTCGACACTCGTTTCGAAATCAGTTTCATCACTCACCGGTCACCTCGCCGTCCATCGCGGCGAAACTACCAAACTCGGACAATCTGAAAATGTGGGGGAGGTTTACCGCTTACGATCAGATTACCGATGGACTAAATAAACTGCACGTCGCGATGCGGCGATCGGGAGTGAGCGATAAACTCGCCGTCATGGCCCGTTGCTCTATCGTGGGGCACATCATAGCAAAGTCGCCGTATGGGGATCGATCGCAGCCGCTGCGCGGCGTAGATACGTTCTTCAATAATGAACCTCTAGAAGGCGGTGAGATGTTTGGAATTTTTGGCCAAAAACCGAAGGACGGACCTCCCAACAGCGTTGGTGAGGCCAAGAAGCTTATAGAACGTCTCGGCCAATCTCGTGGTGGCGAAATCATCAGAGCCGGGGCGCTGGCTGGAAATGTGTTCTGCCAGATATTCTTGTCCCAAGCCGGGCTTTCTATTCCGAAGGAACGGAGAAATGACAAACTCCAGCATGACTTGGTGATGTTTACCGAAATGGCGGCCAAGTCCGGTGACGCGGGGTCTCAGTTTAACCTGGGTAAACTGTATATGGACAAGATTGATGCCAGCGCTGAATATCTCGATCAAGACGATATAGATAATATAAAACAAGCGAAGTATTGGTACGGAATGGCTTCAAGGCAAGGCCTGCCTGAGGCTATCAGATCTCTGAAAAACCTAGAAGTATTTGACTTTTGAAAACTTAAAGGGGTGATTTAATGGGTGCTGTAGCGGGAGGGCTAATTGTTATATACGTAATTGGTAAAATTACGGAATGGGCGGCATGGAAGCGAATTTTTGAGAGTTACAGATTAATGGTATGGGTGAGCTCCATAGCTGCTTTTGCAATAATCTTTGCTCTATGGTTTTCACAACGGAATAAGGTCTACGCCTTTAATCCTGCAATGTTCATCGACTATGCAATCGCAGGTATCGTCTTGCCTATTATTAGAACTATCTGGCGGAATCGTAGGGAAGCGAAGGCAAACCGTTCGGAGCGCTGAAATTGGCAAAGATCGGCTATCGAGATAAAATTCGAGAGATCGTCGCCTATCGTGGCATCGAGTACCTTTGCCATTTCACGCCAGCGCCCAATTTGCCCAACATCATAGCGCATGGTTTGCTATGTCGAGCTCACCTATCAACGGCCGGAATGCCCGCATACACCAGCATTGACCATCGCCTAGATGGTGAAGACCAAGCCATCTCTGTTTCGATCTCCGCAATCAACCATAGAATGTTTGAAGCTAAGCGAGCAGCGTCGGGTCGAACTGACTGGATCGTCCTGTTTCTCTGCCCCAGCATCCTTTGGACGCATGAATGCCGTTTCTACGCTCGCAATGCTGCACGGCGTGAAATGCTCGATCACCGGGGCTTTCTGGGCGGTCCCTGGGCATTCAATAGGATGTTCTCGGAGTCATCTCATCCAAACGGGTTCACCGGATATTCTTATCGCGTGGATACCGGCATTGCCGATGCTCTTACGACTTACTCCGATGCGGAAATTCAGGTGCTCGAGCCGATTTCTCCCGAATATGTGATAGGAGCATGGGCCAATAATATGCCCCTCGCCGAAATTGCGCAGAGCTGTCTAAACCGACTAAGTGGCTCTGAGCGTGACGTTCAGGTGAGCAGCCCCCACCGGGTGGTCCGGGCTGATAGTTAGTGCATTGTTGTCTCGGCCGCCATTGCCGGTCGGAGGTGGAGCGGAGCGGAACCGGAGACCGGCAATGGCGGTGTCGCCGCTTCCGGCGCCGGCGGGCGGTAGCCGAGGCTGCTGTGCGGCCGGACGGTGTTGTAGGTGTCAACCGGCGCGCAAAACTGACCCCCTATCGGCGCCCAATATTGACCCCACCTTTCGGCAGCGCGGCGGTTATCCCGGTAGTCGATAGGAGGGGCCCACGGACGACGACGCGCACCGTCAGGTGTGCTGGCGGCGGCGTCCGTGGGAGGTCCCTGTTGACCCACCGGGTTAACCGCCGGGGATGGGGGTCCGGGGGAAGGGGTTTTGGGCTCAGTTTCGGTTTTTGAACCGCCAGCTGTCGTTGCCTGTCTCGATGATGTCGCAATGGTGGGTGATGCGATCAAGGAGCGCGGTGGTCATCTTGGCGTCGTGGAAGACGCTCGGCCATTCGCCAAAGGCGAGATTGGTCGTGATGATCACCGAGGTCTTTTCGTAGAGCTTGCTGATCAGGTGGAAGAGCATCTGGCCGCCGGAACGGGCGAACGGGAGATAGCCCAGTTCATCGAGCACAACGAGATCAAGCCGTGAGAGTTGAGCGGCAAGGCTTCCGGCTTTGCCCAGTCGTGCTTCTTCCTCAAGCCGGTTCACCAGATCAACCGTATTGAAGTATCGGCCTCTGGTGCCGGCGCGTACCACTGCGGCAGTGATGGCGAGCGCCAGGTGGGTCTTGCCCGTGCCCGTTCCACCTACCAGCACGATATTGCGCCGTTCCGGCAGGAAGGAGCCGGCGTGCAGGGAGCGGATCAGCCCTTCGTTGATCGGCGTTCCGTCGAACATGAACCCATCCAGGTCCTTGATTGCCGGAAGCTTCGCCGCGGTCATCCGGTAGCGGATCGACGCTGCCTCCCGATGTGCAGTCTCGGCACGCAGCAGGTCGGCCAGCATCTCCATGATCGTTCTGTCGCGGCGGATGCCATTGGTGACGGCATCATCGAAGGCAGTGACCATGCCCTTGAGCCCCAGCCCCTTGAGGGCTGCCACAATCTCATGCCGCTGCATTGAGGCCTCGCACCGTGTCGTAGCGGGCGCAGTCTGCAATCGGCGGATGCTTGAGCTTCAGGTTGACGACGACGTCCATGGTCTGGGCATCGCGAGGCTCACGCCGGCGGGACAGGATGTTGAGGATGACCTCGTCGCTGACCGTTCCTGCGCTGAGGGCCTCGGCGACTGCGGCTTCAACAACCTCGAGGCCGTCGTCGGGAATGGCGGCCAGGACGCGGACGAAGCGGCGATCCGCATCATCGCCCTTGCCCAGCTTGCGCCGCAGTTGGGCCAGTGCAGGTGGGAGAGCCCAGTCCTGGAAGGGGGCGCCATTGCGCAACGCACCGGGCTTGCGGGCGAGGATGGGCAGGTAATGCCACGGATCGAAGATCGTCTGGTTCCGACCGAAGACCCGTTCGTGTTCGGCAACGACAGCGCCGTCGCAGCGGATCACGATGCGCGTTGCGTAGGCGCGCACCTGCACAGCTTGATGGGCCGCCTTTGCCATCACCGAATACCGATTGCGATCGAAGCTCACGAGGCACGTCGAACTGGCTACGTGTTCGCTCTCGAAGAACCCGTCGAAGGGGACCGGTAGCGGTTGCAGCATGGGAAGCTCCGCCTCCAGCGCCTGCGCGATCGTCATATCTGCCTGGTCAGGATGCTGGTTGCGTTCCGCCCAGCGACGGCACTCGGCCTCCAGCCAGATGTTCAGCTCCTCGAGGCTGGCAAAGCGCAGGCGCGGCTTGAACAGGCGCTCCCTGCTAGTCTGAACCTGGTTCTCGACCTGCCCCTTCTCCCACCCTGCGGCAGGACTGCAGGCCACCGGCTCGACGCGATAGTGGTCCGTCATGATCAGGAACCGCCGGTTGAACAGGCGTTCCTTGCCGGTGAACACCGTCGTCACAGCCGTCTTCATATTGTCGTAGATGCCGCGCGTCGGAACCCCGCCGAAGAACGCAAAGGCGCGGGAATGTGCGTCGAACACCATCTCCTGCGTCTCGCGAGGATATGCACGGACGAATGGTGCCCGTGACCAGCATAATCGCATATGAGCGACCTTCACCCGCATCGGCTTGCCCGCGATCTCGACATCCTCGTGGCTCCAGTCGAACTGGTAAGCCTCGCCTGGCCTGTACATCAATGGGATGAACACCTTCCCCATATCGCCGGCGTCGGCGCGACGCTCACGCTTCCAGCGCGCGGCATAGCGCCGCACAGCGTCATAGGAGCCGCCGAACCCTTCGCGCTGAAGCAGATCATGGATCCTCGTCATACGAAGCCGGTCACGCCGGGGCAGCCCTTCATTCTGCTCGAGCAATTCTTCAAGACGAGCACTGAAAGGTCCGGTCCGCGGCCGGTGCTGTTCCTTACGCTCGTAACTGGCGTCCGCGTCCGGTGCCCGGACCGCCTTGCGCACCGTGTTGCGCGATAGCCGCAAATCCCGCGCTATCGCCTTGATAGGCTTCCCGTCCCGGTGCTCCCGACGGATCCTCGCAATCGTCTCCACAACCAACATCCCTGTACCCGCCGTCCGGAACCCAAACGGCGGCGCTTCTCATGATGAGATGAAGGGGGTCAATTTTAGACGCCGATCACCCCGCTAAGGGGGTCAATTTTGCACGCCGCTCCACATTGTAGTGGCGCCGCCAGGCCTCGATCAGCACCTTGGCCTCGGCGAGGCTGTAGAAGATCTCGCCGTTGAGGAGCTCGTCGCGCAGCGAGCCGTTGAAGCTCTCGTTGTAAACGTTCTCCCATGGCGAGCCCGGCGCGATGTAGAGCGTCTTCACGCCGATCTGGCCGAGCCATTCCTGAACCGCGGTCGCGATGAACTCGCTGCCATTGTCAGACCTGATATGCGCTGGCGGACCTCGCTCGACGAACAGCTCGGCGAGCGCGGCAAGCACGTGCTCGTGTTTAAGCTGACGCGCGACGACCAGTGCCAGGCACTCCCGGCTGGCTTCGTCGATAACGGTGAGGATCCGGAACTTGCGCCCGTCATGGGTGCGTTCCTCGACAAAGTCATAAGCCCAGACGTGCCCCGGATACTCCGGCCGCAGCCGGATGCACGAGCCGTCGTTGAGCCAGAGCCGGCCCCGCTTCGGCTGCCGCTGGGGCACCTTCAACCCTTCGCGCC
Source organism: Novosphingobium sp. KA1 (assembly GCF_017309955.1). Lineage (NCBI taxonomy): Bacteria > Pseudomonadati > Pseudomonadota > Alphaproteobacteria > Sphingomonadales > Sphingomonadaceae > Novosphingobium > Novosphingobium sp. KA1. The sequence continues at coordinate 251,771 of NZ_CP021249.1, forward strand.
GCCAGATCCGCTCGACGCGTTTATGGTTCACCGACCAGCCGGCGGTGTGCAGCAGCGCCGTCATACGGCGGTACCCATAACGTCCATATTGTTTGGCCAAAGCGACGATATCCTCGGTGAGCGCCTCTTCGTCATCTGCCCCGCACGGGACCTTGCGCTGCGTCGACCGGTGCTGGCCGAGCACACGGCATACCCGCCGCTCGGATACGTCCAGCACGTCTCGGACCTGATCGATGCAGCGCCGGCGTCGTGCGGGGCTCAGAAGTTTCCCTTTGCCGCCTCCTGAAGGATGAGCTTGTTGAGAACGGCGGAGCAATATTCGGCCACGCTAGCGGCGGGATAGTCCTGCTGCGGGCGGCGTAAAAGTCGTCCACCTTGAAGCCTTTCTGCCAAGTCAGGGAGGTGTGGGGATCTACAGCGTGGAACTTTATCTTCAGGTCCGTTTGGCTTGCGCGGATGGCATGAGCCAGCGGGCGGCGGCGAAGCGTTTCAATGTGTCGCGCGATACGGTGCGCAAGATGCTGTCGTTTTCATCGCCGCCGGGTTACCGGCGTCAGTCTGCACCGCAGCGCCCGAAGCTGGACGGGTTTGTGGGGATCATCGATGGATGGCTTGAGGGGGATCGCGGTGTCCCGCGCAAGCAGCGCCATACGGCGAAGCGGGTATTCGACCGTTTGCGCACCGAGCATGGTTTCACCGGCGGCTATACGATCATCAAGGATTACATCCGGGAGCGCGAGCAGCGCAGCCGGGAGATGTTCGTGCCGCTGGCGCACCCGGCGGGAGATGCACAGGCCGATTTCGGGGAAGCTCTGGTGGAGATCGGCGGGGTGGAGCAAAAAGCCTACTTCTTCGCGCTCGATCTGCCGCACAGTGATGCCTGCTATGTGCGAGCCTATCCGGCGGCGGTGGCGGAGGCCTGGGTGGACGGACATGTCCATGCCTTCGCGTTCTTCGGCGCGGTGCCGCGCTCGATCGTCTATGACAACGATCGCTGCCTTGTGGCGAAAATCCTGCCAGACGGCACGCGCAAGCGTGCCACGCTGTTCAGCGCTTTCCTGTCGCATTACGTGATCCGCGACCGCTATGCCCGCCCGGGCAAGGGGAACGAGAAAGGCAATGTGGAAGGGCTGGTAGGTTACTGCCGCCGCAATTTCATGGTGCCGATCCCGAAGTTCCCGACCTGGGAGGCCTTCAACCTGTGGCTGGAGGAGCAATGCCGCAAGCGCCAGCAGGACAAGGTGCGCGGGGAGAGCGAGACGATCGGTGAGCGCTTGCAGCGCGATCTGGCGGCCATGCAGCCTCTGCCCGCTACACCCTTCGAGGCCTGCGATCAGACGAGCGGGCGGGTCTCCTCGCAATCTCTGGTGCGCTACAAGACCAACGATTATTCGGTTCCGGTAGTCTGGGGCCATCAGGAGGTCTGGATCAGGGCCTATGTCGATGAAGTGGTGATCGGATGCCGCAGCGAAGTTATCGCCCGTCATCCTCGTTGCTATGCCCGCGAGGAGGTTATCTTCGCCCCGCTCCACTATCTCCCGCTGGTCGAGCAGAAGATCAACGCATTCGACCAGGCCGCCCCTTTGCAGGGCTGGGATTTGCCCGAAGCGTTCGGGACGCTGCAGCGGTTGATGGAAGGGCGCATGCACAAACATGGCAGGCGCGAATATGTGCAGGTGCTGCGCCTGCTGGAAACGTTCACCCTCGCCGATCTCCAGGCGGCGGTGGAACAGGCCATCGCCCTTGGCGCCATCGGCTTCGATGCCGTCAAGCACCTCGTCCTGTGCCGGGTCGAACGCGTACCGCCCAGACTGGACCTGGACATCTATCCCTTCCTGCCTCGCACCACGGTCGAGAAGACCGTTGCCAGAGCCTATCTGAGCCTGCTCTGCGACAGGCAGGAGGCCGCATGAGCGATCAGGCACCGGAGATTCTTCTCGCTCACCATCTCAAGGCCCTCAAGCTGCCTACGTGCCTGCGAGAGCATCACAAGCTCGCCCGGCAATGTGCCGCTGAAGGCGTCGATCATATCCGCTTCCTCGCCCGTCTCGTCGAGATGGAGATGATCGACAGGGAGCGTCGTATGGTCGAGCGGCGCATCAAGGCCGCGCGCTTCCCCGCCGTCAAAAGCCTCGATAGCTTCGACTTCGCCGTCATCCCCAGGCTCAACAAGATGCAGGTGCTCGAGATGGCGCGCTGCGAGTGGATCGAGCGGCGTGAGAACGCCATCGCTCTGGGGCCATCGGGCACCGGGAAGACGCACGTAGCTTTGGGGCTCGGACTGGCAGCATGCCAGAAAGGACTGTCGGTGGGCTTCACCACTGCGGCGGCGCTGGTCAGCGAGATGATGGAGGCGCGCGACGAGCGGCGTCTCCTGCGCTTCCAGAAGCAGATGGCCGGATACAAGCTGCTCATCATTGACGAACTGGGCTTCGTACCGCTCTCCAAGACCGGTGCCGAACTGTTGTTCGAGCTGATCTCCCAGCGCTATGAGCGCGGCTCCACCTTGATCACCAGCAACCTGCCCTTCGACGAATGGACCGAAACCTTCGGATCCGAGCGCCTCACAGGCGCGCTCCTCGATCGTCTGACCCATCACGTCAGCATCCTCGAGATGAACGGCGAAAGCTATCGCCTCGCTCACAGCCGGGCCCGAAAGGCCAAAACCAGACCCTGAAAATCAAGCCAATGCCGGGGGGAGTGGCCTTCGGGCTACGCCCTCACGCCACTCCCCCCGGCATGTAACACCGTGGCCTGGTTTTACGCCGCCGCATGGCCGACTTTTGCTCCGCCGTTGACAAGAGCAGGCGCAGCGCCTCGCGGACCGGTCCGCGCCCGAGCCCCAGCAGCCGCGCCAGCTCCGGCTCGACGAGCCTCTGGCCAGGCCCGAACCGCGAGTCGCGGATCGCCGCGCTGATCGCGCTGGCTGCCCTCTCGGCGGCCGCGCGCCCCTCGGGCGGCTGCTCCTTGCTCTCCATATCGGGTATGTTCTCGCTCCGGGCCGAAATGATCCGGTTGACATTGCTT